>JANOUN010001215.1:0-5177 GCA_031416875.1 Planctomycetota bacterium
GACCAAGAGATATCGCCGCAGCGAATGCTTTTCGCCGTGCAGCAGTTTTTCCACAGGCGAAGCTGGCTGGTGAAGGCGACGGACATGAATGTCCATCCTACGGGGAAAGTGTCAATTTGTGGCTCATGTAGCTTGGACATTCATGTCCGAGATTCGACCAAACGACATCGACGAAGCGAATGTTTTGGGCCGTACAACAATTCCTCCACGGGCGAAGCTGGCTGGCGAAGGCGACGGACATGAATGTCCATCCTACGGGAATTGCGGCCTTTTTTTGGCAGTTTGTCCTTCTTTGAAAGATTTCTGAACGAAACGCAATCCGGATTCGCACTATTTAAGCAGGTGCTTTGTTTGTGCTGCGAATCGGGAGATTGTCATGCGTTTGACTCTGCGAACATTGTTGGCGTATCTGGATGATCGATTGCTTCCGGCGAACGCAAAGGAACTGGGGCAAAAGATTGCGAAAAGTCCTTTTGCCACGGAACTGGTCGAACGTATCCGCGAGGTCAAACGTCGCCGCCGACTTGCGATGCCTGACAAACCGGTCGTGATGATTGATGCAAATCTGATTGCCGAATATCTGGATGACCAGTTAACACCGGAACTGGTGGCTCGGATTGAGAAGGAAGTGCTCGCATCCGATGCCATGCTTGCGGAAGTCGCTTCAGCGCATGAGATCCTTGGACTCCTGAGCGATCCGGTCACAGTCGAACCACGACTGCGTGATCGTCTGTACGCGCTTGATCCGACTGGCAAGATCGATGTCGTGCGTGCCCTGGGCGGTGATAATTCGGCGACTCCAGGAACTGCGACAGGTGATGGCAATGAATGGAAGCCGCTTCCAGTGCCGGGTGAATCCACTCGCCGAGTGCCTTTCTTTATCATCGCCGGCCTGGCCCTCATCTGGCTGGCGACTGTTGTGTCTGATTCTGTACTCTTCGGGCCTGACGCCGCGCCACTGGATGTGGCCGTTGCCGTCATGAATGCAGAGCAGAAGGGTGCGATCGAAAACAATGCGGAGCCGGGGGAAGTTCTTGCAGGCGGCAATGACAACGCTCCTGCGGTCGCGAAAATCGACGCAACGTCGAAGACCGGCACGAACGATGGCGCAGGTGCCGAAAGCACAGCAACCAAGGATGCGGATCCCGATGAACAGCCAAAATTGAACGTCCCTGCCGCAACCGCTGCGGACGCGGCGACTGTTCCGGAAGCTACGCAGCCAAATCCCAATCCGGTTGTGGCAGCGACCGATGTGCAGCCTGGCGTGGATGCAGTGCCTGCAGTCACTGTTGAACCGGAGAAAGTCACAATTCCGGCGAAAGTCAGCGTGCCGTTCCATGTGATGACGAACAACAAGACATTTTTTGTGTTCGATGAAACAGTCGATCGCTGGATGAAACTGGATCAGATTCCCGGCGGCGAAATCGTCTCGACGTCGCGGAACACCGCCGACTGCCGGTCAATTTTTCAACAACGCTGGTTTGCAGACGCCGAACCGTTCTCAGCGAACCTGACTGCGGGCGATCGTGGCTGGAACGCGATGCTGATCGGCGCTGTGCTGGCACGATTGTCGTCGAGCGAGGTTCAGGGGTTGGAAGTCTATTCGGGCCGCATGAAACTTTCCGTCGATGATACGCAGCCGTGGGCTGACGGCAGCGTGCCGGTGTTCAACCTGAAGACGGCCGGTGTGACCGCCATGCTTTCACTCCGGTCGCAGGACGCAGTCATTGCGATTGAAGTTGTTCCGGTTGCCAACTCACTGTTGAAGGAGATACCACCAGAGGCTGCTCCTGCGTCGGCAGCTCAGCTGCTGAATTTGGAGGGTGCAGATTTTCGAATCAGCGCGACAGTTGTCACGGGCCAGGCCGCCATCCGTTTATCGGGCATCGAACCGGAGGTCGTTTTGACGACGGGCAAGGGTCTATCATGGTTGGCACCGGGTTCTTCAGATTCTGCGGCGGGTTCGTCAGTGGCAGAAAATGTCACTCCGGACGACGGCAGCAGGATTGCCGCCATTCCGGGATGGCTGCACGATGAGACAAAGCCTGTTCCGGAGGCCGAAGCATTGGACGCCCAAATTAAAGAGGCCCTTGCCAAGGGCGACGATCCGGCGTTGGCGGTCATTCCATTGCTGTCAGATCGAAACCCCCAGTTGGGGGTACGAGCCGTGTATGTTCTGAGGGCGACGTGTGACGTGGACCGCCTGTTGTCTGCGTTGTTTGAGCCTCTGGATGAATCCATACATCGGGCAGCAATTGACGGATTGTCGCAGATCGCCAACCGTTCAGCGGCAGGTCGCAACGCCATTCGAAATGCATTGGAGACACGGTTACCTATGTCAGAAGTCGAAATCACCGTGTCGCTGCTCGCAGGTTTTGGGGATGCTGAAGCGCGGGATGCGGCATACTGTCAGATTCTGGTCGATCTCTTGAACAATGATCGACTTGCGACGAGAACACTGGCGTTTTATCGCATTCAGCAATATTCAAACGACAGACTGGGATATCAGCCCGAAGCTGAAACCACTCGCCGGCGCGATGCCGTGCGTCGCTGGCAGAGATTTCTTGACCGAAATGGCGGAAAACTGCTTCCATAATGCACGGAATCGCTGGCGTACGGACGTGATCCTGCTGACTTTTGTCCCCTGGACATTCTTGTCTGAGACCGGACCATGCGATATAAACGAAGAACAGGAGCCACGTCGTACAACAGATTTCCTCAATCGAGCGTTGATTGGCCACGCGACGGACATGAATGTCCATCCTACAGAAGACCACTCCGGATTCATGCGTCTGTTCACATTTCTGCTGATTCTGATCTCATCGACTGCTGAGGCATTTGCGTTTCAGCAGTCGGTTTCGGACTGCGCTGCGGACGAGCGCTGGCATCTGGGATACGAGATGTTCCAGATGCTGTTGGAGGAAAAGGGACTAACGCCCGAGCAATCATGGGATGTGGCGTTATCGTCGCCGTCAGAATCGGTTGTCGTGGTGAGCGGAGACTTGCAGCAGATTGATTCCCGTGAATGGCTCCGAGCCCGCCGGTTTGTGGCTCAGGGCGGCGCACTGCTGGTGGCGTCTGAAGGGAGTTTCGAGTTTCCCGGCGTCTGCTCGTTCCATTCCGGAGCAGCGACCTCCGGCTATTCGCCGGATCGGTATCAGTCGTTCGCCGACTGCATTCGGATTCGCCGCCTGAAGTCCGACGATGAACTGGTCAAAGGTGTGCGCGAGATTGTGTTCAATCGGACGGGTTGGCTTTCAACACCGATCGATGATTCACTGGACTGGCAGGTGATCGCGTCGATGCCTGCGACCACGTTGCCACGCGCGAGTCGAAATCAGCCGTTGATTCTGGCAGGGCGCGACGCCGCACCTCAGACGGGGTTAATGAT
Source organism: Planctomycetota bacterium (assembly GCA_031416875.1). Classification (GTDB taxonomy): domain Bacteria; phylum Planctomycetota; class Planctomycetia; order Planctomycetales; family Planctomycetaceae; genus SXXK01. The sequence goes on from JANOUN010001215.1 coordinate 3,392, forward strand.
TCTGGTGGCGGATGAAAGTCTGTTCACGAACGGAATGCTCTGGCACGGCGACAATGCGATTTTCGCGATTCAGACGAGTGAATTGCTTTGTCGAGCAGGGCGACGGCAGTTGCTGTTTGTTCGCAACGGAATTCCGCTTCCAGGTTATCGGGAGAGTTCTGGGATGCAGCCGCCAGAGCCGAAGCAGACAAACCTGCCGACGATTCCGCCGAATGTCGAACTTCCGGAACCGGATTTTGAGACAAAACTGGCGCTGGCGAATGCGGTGATCGATGAGGTTCAGGAATCGAATCTTGTGAATGAAGTGTTGCGCGATCGTCCGCGACAGATGAGACCACTCGCCTATCTGCGAACCGTGCTGTTGATTCTGCTTGCACTGGCGACGTTGTTCGTACTCTGGCGCTTAATGAAAAAGCGTTTGAATCTTCCGGCGCTGCTGAGGCCGAGGTTTATGCAGTCAGCATTCGGCGTCATGTCCGCGCGGCAGATTTCAAATTCGGAATTTGGAACGGCCATTGTTGTGCTGGCACGGGATTTGTGTATCGAACTGACCGGATCCCGCACGGAAACAGACTGGATTCGTTGCCTGTCGGAACGCCCGGCGTCACCAATGAAAAATCTGAGTCGTACGCAGCGTCGTGAACTTACGGACATTCTGGGGCTTGCCTTGCGCGGGGCCACGATTCATTTATCTCGTCGCAGATTCCAGGCACTGGGCCGCGCCATCAAAGAACTTCGTGACCAGCACCGCGTGTCGCCAATTGTCTGAACTGCACGGCGCTTGCCTTCCTTCTGAACAGGATTCAGGTGACAACGAACATGCGGTTGATGGCGTTGAGCTTCATCACCTTTGAGTAATGATTCACGCTCACGCCCGGAGCAATTTCTGTCGGAACATTAAGCAGCATCTCCGTGCATCCCAAAGTGTTGTGAGCCATGAAAGCCAGTCGCAGGCAGGAGATTGCAGTCTTCCCATCGGACGCAGTCGCATCCGGAACCAGGACTGGTCCGGTGTCAACCTGATAGAACATTTCTCGTTCGCTCGCGTTGATCACCTTGACTGGATACTCAAGGAAAACCTGCGAACCATCGGAGAGTGAGAATTCGGTCTGTGAAACCAGCGGACGATTGGTGAGCACCGCAGCAACAATCTCTTCAGTCGTCGTCAGCAGTTGTCCTGATGCCTGCCGCAAATCGATATTCATGTCCGTGAACGCTTCTGAACACTTTCCTGCCTGGCGTTCAGGCTGTGGCCCAAGTGTCGGAGGACTGAGCATGACTCCGCGGTTGTTCCGGTCCCAGCTCTTGACGACCAGGAATTCGTCCATGGATGCGATGAGGCACATATCAGCCGCTGGATCATGCCAGATGTTTTCGCGTACATGAACCTGTTCGGCTTTGCACGAGGCACCCAGCACATACTCGATAGTTCTCGCCGCAGCACCCAGCCCGGTTGTAATGCGACAAACACATTCCAGCGGAAAGCGTGCATTGTTCAGCGTAAACGGCGGCGGCTGGCTGACTGTTCTGGGTTGAGTGACATTCAGATCAATCCGGAATCGAACAAATGATCGATAGAAGTCAGTGACCAGAAGGCGATTAACCGCGGTATCCAGAGCTGTGTGCATTTGAAAAAGTGCTTTCCAACTGAAGAATGTAACTACTGATTCATGATGCCACAAACGGCTGACGACACGGGCATTGGACAATAACTCAAAGAGGACGAGAAGCCCACAAACACGCAGGCAAACGCTACGATCGCCAGACAATCGGCGATTCATGCGGA
>JANOUN010001216.1:0-2470 GCA_031416875.1 Planctomycetota bacterium
GAAGTTTTTTACAGCGGTGCCATTACATCCATGACGCCGCAAAGTCAGTGGATCTCAGCGCTGAAGATGAGACTATTTGCGTTCAGACAGGTCAAGGTCAAAGTCGGCACCGCCGGGATCAGTGACGTCGATGTGCTGCGCCGCGTACGGCGAATCGTCGGGAGCAAAGTGGACCTGCGGCTCGACGCGAACGAAGCATGGCATTGCGATGAAGTGGCGTCAAAACTTGCTCCGCTGATGCCATTTCTGCCGTCCAGTGTGGAGCAGCCAGTCCCGCACTCTGAAGTCGCGGGCCTCAGACAGGTCCGATCAGAAATCAGCATTCCGATCATGCTCGACGAATCACTGTGCTGCCGGGAAGACGCTGAGCGAGCAATCGCGGGTGAAACGTGCGATCTGTTTAATATCCGGCTTTCCAAATGCGGCGGGATCTCCCGATCCCTTGAGCTGGTAGCAATGGCGCGTCAGCATGGCATGGGTTACCAACTGGGCTGTCAGGTTGGTGAGACCGGTATTCTCTCCGCCGCCGGTCGCCACTTCGCCTGCAACGTGCCCGACATTCGATATCTGGAAGGCAGCTTCGATCGGTTTCTGGTCCGCGACGCACTCACCGAACAGGACCTGACGTTCCGCTACAGAGGCAAAGGAACGCGACTGCATGGCTGCGGTTCCGGAATCAGCATCAATGAATGCCGAGTGCGAGAGTTGGCGGTTCGGACACAGGAAATCATTGCACCACAGGACATTTCATAAGTCCCATAATTTCTATACGTCCCATGCGACTCCGCGCTTTTACGAAATCACATCCGCAATCACTTTCCCATGCACATCCGTCAGTCGATAATCGCGGCCCTGAAAACGGTACGTCAACTGTTCGTGGTTGAAGCCGAGCAGATGCAGAATCGTCGCCTGCAGGTCATGTGGCGTCACTTTGTTTTCTACCACGCCAAAACCCAGTTCGTCGGTTTGCCCGTAGTTGAAACCACCTTTGACACCACCGCCAGCCATCCACATCGTAAAGCAGTCCGGGAAGTGATCCCGGCCTAAAATGTTGCTCGCCGCCGTACGACCTTCACGGAACGGCGTGCGTCCAAATTCACCACCGCAGACAATCAGCGTGTCCTCAAACAACCCGCGCTGCTTGAGGTCTTCAATCAAAGCGGCAATCGGCTTGTCGGTCTTTGCCCATTTGTTGGTGAGCCCATCGGTCAGGCCTTCGCCAACTCCGGTTCCGTGGAAGTCCCAGCCCCAGTCGAACAGTTGCACATACCGCACACCCTGTTCGACCAGTCTGCGTGCCAGCAGGCAGTTGTTGGCAAAGCTGGATTCGCCCGGCTGTGCCCCGTACGCTTCCTGAGTTTCTTTGGTCTCCTTTGTGATATCCATCACTTCCGGTACGGAGGACTGCATGCGATATGCAAGTTCGTACTGGGCGATGCGTGTGATGGTTTCCGGATGACCAAGTTCCTGTGCCTGCAGTTGATTGAGTTCTTTCAACGCATCCAGCGATCTGCGGCGGATCGAACGATCCATGCCGGCAGGATCCGAAACATACAGGACCGGGTCACCTTTGGAACGACATTGCACGCCCTGAAACACGGAAGGCAGGAATCCGCTGCCATAGGAATTGGCTCCGCCATTCGGCTGGACGCCACTGCTGATCAGCACCACAAATCCCGGCAAGTCCTGGTTTTCGGTGCCCAATCCGTACGTGACCCACGATCCCATCGAAGGCCGGCCCGAACGCGGCGATCCCGTGTAGATCAGCAGCTCCGCAGGAGCGTGATTGAACTGGTCAGTATTCATCGAATGAATGAAACACATATCGTCGGCAACGCGATGAAAATTCGGCACGGCATCTGACAGCCATGTTCCCGACTGCCCATGTTGCGCAAATGTCCGCGGTGTCCCAAGCAGTTTCGGAACGCCGGATGTGAACGCAAACGTTCGCCCTTTGAGAAATTCATCCGGGCAATCCTGTCCGGTGCGTTTCACCAGTTCCGGTTTATAGTCGTAGATGTCCAGATTCGGCGGTGACCCGGTCAGATGCAGATAGACGACTCGCTTCGCCTTTGCGCCGAAGTGCGGCTTTCGTCCTGCCAGCGGCGTGGTGGGATCGATGGGGATATCCGCCTGAGCCAATCCGCCGGTGAGTGAGGACAGTGCAATCGCCCCCAGTCCAATCCCGGACGATGACAGAAAGTGGCGGCGAGTCTGCTGTTGCAATAGAGTGAGGTTGCTGTTCATTACGACGAACCCTGGCGGGAGCATGGAGGAGCCGTCCACGATGGCGGTCTGGAGACCCGCGAGCGGGGCGGCGCCAGCCCCGCAGTATGAAACACGAGATCAACAGCATACCAGCAATTTCGATTGCGAACCAGGGAGAATTGCATCCGATAGCGCACCGTGTCTCGGGCATGGGCATTGAGATTGTTCAAGAAACAATTCTCCGGACAATCGAACAGAGAAT
>JANOUN010001217.1:0-2313 GCA_031416875.1 Planctomycetota bacterium
GTTTGACGGGTTGGATATCGACCTTGTGGCGCTGGAAGCGGTGAAGTTGTAGGTGTAGGCCGGACCGCAGCGAAGCGCAGTTACGGCAGGTAGTTCAATTGCCGGAACTGCGCTCCGCTTGGTCCGGCCTACGACTGTGAAGCATTTGAAAGTGACTTGCCATGAATACCAATGAACCAACCAACACACAGTGCTGCTCACGACGCTGTTGCATCCCGCTGTGCTGGGCGTTGCTGATTGCATTTGACGTCAGTCTGATGGCATTGACGTATGCCCAGGAAGGCAAAGCGGGAACGGCTGATCCGCCGGTACAGAGCGTCGAGACAGAAATTCCGGGGCCGGACGATGTTGCGGCCAACGTCCGGCGGTTTGAAGCGATCGACGTGTTTGTGGATTCCGGCAACCAGCGATTGGCCGCATGGCAACTGGAGGTTAAAAGCACGGCCGAAGATGTGCAGATCGTGGGCATCGAAGGCGGTGAACACCCGGCGTTTGCCGAACCGCCGTACTACGACAAGCGGGCAATGAACAATAATCGCGTCATTATCGCAGCCTTCAGCACGGCTGACAATCTGCCCAGCGGACGCAGTCGCGTCGCCCGCATTCACGTGCAGGTTCGTGGCTCCGGGGCTCGCACATGGCTGTCAGAACTCACGACATCGGCCACGACGGATGGCACAAGAATTCCCGCTGAGATTTCTATCGCGAAGGCGGCAGGATAGGGCAGCAGACTTAGGATTTCAAATTTTAGATCTCAAATTTCAAATACGACAGGTCAACGACTGTTGAATCATCGAAAGGTAATACGCATGAACATTCTTCGATCCCGAATGAGCGCCGTGATGGCATTGTGTGTCACGGCAGCGACTTGTGTGTTTCAGCTCGGATGTGGCAGCGACAATGCAACAACCGCCACAGGGGACTCAAGTGCATCATCTAGTGCAGCAAAGTACGCAGAAACACCCCAACCAGGGGCAGCTGGCGGGCAAGACGGACCTCTCGCAGATTTCCGTCAAAGAATATTCAACTCCGCTGCCAACAGTGAAGTTAAGGGTGACACACACATGTTTTTCCAGCAAGGTCGTCCAGCGGATCCTTCGGCCGTGGATGGGCGCCCAGCAATTGTCCGTGCCACGTTTGAACTCATGCCGGGCGAAGAATTGTGGGTCATTGCCAAAGGCTTTGATCCGGCAGCTCCCACGAATGAAGAAACACCGCCGGGTTGCGGAGCCTTGATGGCCAAACTGCCGGACGTCGAAAAGGAAGTTCCGGTGCCGCTCAAGCACACAGCGGTTGTCGGAAATATTGATGGGTACATCGCCACGGTGGATGTGACACAGCAGTTTCAGAATCCTTACGACTCGAAGATCGAAGCGGTCTACGTCTTCCCTTTGCCCGACAACGCGGCCGTGAGCGAATTCGTGATGACGGTCGGCGAACGCAAAATCCGTGGCATTATTCGCGAACGTGAAGAAGCCGAGAAAATTTACAACGACGCTCGTGCTCAGGGACATGTGGCATCCTTGCTGACTCAGGAACGCCCGAACATTTTCACTCAGAAAGTGGCAAACATCGAACCGGGTAAGCAGATCGACATCAATATCCGTTACTTCAACACGCTGCAGTACGACGACGGAGCCTACGAATTCGTGTTTCCGATGGTGGTCGGTCCGCGTTACAACCCGCCCGCCACAACCGACGGCATCGGAGCCGTCGGGCGAGGCAACCAGGGTGTCAGCGGCCAGTCGACCGAAGTCCAGTACCTGGCTCCGGGAGAACGCAGCGGCCATGACGTATCGCTGAGTCTGAACATCAACGCGGGCGTGAATATCGAATCCGTCCGTAGCATCAATCACGACGTGGCGGTGAAAGACGTGACCGAAACAGAACGCAGCGTGACTCTGTCGGCCAGCGATTCCATTCCAAACAAAGACTTCGTGCTGCGATATCAGGTGGCTGGCGACAAGATCAAGACTGCCATGATGACGCACAAGGACGATCATGGTCAGTACTTCACCATGATGCTGTATCCGCCGGCAGAACTGAAGAAGGTTCAGCGAAGTCCGATGGAAATGGTATTCGTTCTGGACTGTTCGGGCAGCATGAATGGTCGCCCGATTGACCAGGCTCGTGCTGCAATCGCCCATGCTGTGCAGTCACTCACGCCACGCGATACGTTTCAGATCATCAACTTCAGTTCCACGGCGTCTCAGCTTGGTGCAACTCCTGTCATCGCGACTCCGCAGAACATTCAGAAAGGGCTGACGTATTTAAACTCGCTCAATGGGCAAGGCGGCACTGAAATGATTCAGG
>JANOUN010001218.1:0-3097 GCA_031416875.1 Planctomycetota bacterium
GGAAGCCGTGCAACAAATCAAAAGTGTTCTGCGATTCCACATCCGTCAGACTCCGGAAATCGGTATTCAACAGCAAACCTGTATGATACCGATTCCTGAGCCGCGATGCGACCACACGCGTCAGTCCTCGCTTTGCGGTCCGGCGAGCGGAGCGGCGTCAGCCCTCCGGTACCACGTTTTTGTACCGGCAAGCTGACGCATGCCGCTCGCCAATTCTCGCACTCAAGACCGCGTACGCCTGCTGTGGTTCAGTTGTCGTAGTCGATGACGATCATGCCGTTGGCAGACTTGATGTCCACTTCATACTGTCCGTAATCCAGGCTGATGCGAGTGCGACACGGCGAAACTCGCAGATCACGCAGTTGGCAGGCTGGAACGAAGATCTGCACATAGACGAGCCGTTCGTAGATCTCATGTACACACATGTTCGGGTCACGGACAGCGATGATCATGGGAACCGCATTCGGAGCGATATTGCATTCGTCTTCCACTTGAATGCATGTTGCCAGAGGGACCTGACAGTCAACAAACTGACCCAGCTCGAATGGGGTTGGTGCGATCTGTGGATACGCGGGTCTTGGCGGGTACGACTGCACCGGAGGCAGAACCTGGACCGGTTGCTGTGCGGGAATGTACAGCGGAGGAGCGTATCCAGGATTATTCTGGCCATTGGACGCAAACCGCAGGTTGACCTGCACGCGGCTGCGATTCGGCGGAGCGACATGCTGATGTGCACGAAGATTGACTGTATTCGCGGGCGATCGGCGAACACCAGCACCACCATACGGAGTCCCACGTCCATAGGCACCATAGTTTTCGCTGGCAATTCCACCTCCCCCGTGACCATGTTCATGGCCGTCAACTCGCTGCACTGCCACGGGTCCGGTGCGGCGACCGGAGTTTCCGTTGATTGCATTCAGAAAATCGACAATGTCATTGGCCTGAGTTGTGGCAGTCGATGCCAGCAGCAGGCCAAGAAGACTCAAACTACGGGTCCAGTTCGTGTTCATGGCCATCACCTTTCGTCTTGATGGGGATTTCGTGCGACATCAAACCTTGATGTCATGATCAACAGCCAGAACAGTTTCTGTGCCGATTTGCTCAATGGCGGCGTAAGTCATTTGCCTCAAATGTTTTATGCTGATGTTTCAGCAGAAACCATCCGCATAGATTTGTCTTCAAACAGATTTTTTACGAGTCGATTTGATGTCAGATGTTCAGTCGTCGCAACTGCAGCCCATGACGGAGAAACCGGAAGTCTCGCGACTCGGCGTTGAAGGAATTTATGATTTGCCGCAGCGTGATTTGTCAGAATTAACGATACCACGAGTCTGCAGCAATCCACTCGAATCGCAAACACGCATTCGGACAACACTGCGGCATCCGGTAAACGCAAGGGCATTTACTGCATCCGCAGAACCGCAGCAGATTCGTCGTTCTAAGGACTCGCCTTCCGGAGTGGTTTGAACTGGAGCCGTTTGCACGAAGTTCGCAATCATCCTCGCAGCTTCGTCGATGAGTCTTTGTCGTCATTTCGACTGCAAACTCTAACGGCGGTTTACGCCCTTCGGTTTGTCGGTCCGAAGTACGATAAATCGGTTGCATCCGTGACGATTCCGTCGTTTGACTGAACGATTCTTCGCATGGACCAACGGGCAAATCCGGCACAGACTGCTATCGTTTGACGATCCAGATCAAAGTTGATTGGTTATTGTGTGCAGGTTCAGTACGTTGCGCAATGATCCTGTTTATCCTGGAGCTTCCGCCCATGGCCGATGTCACGCAAATTCTGTCGCAAATTGAATCGGGCGATCCGGCTGCTGCGGAGCAGTTGTTACCGCTGGTATATGATGAATTGCGCAAGTTGGCTGCAGCCAGGCTTGCGCAGGAGAAACCAGGGCAGACTCTTCAGGCGACCGCGTTGGTCCACGAAGCGTATATGCGGCTGGTTGGCAATCCGGAGGGGCAAAACTGGAACAACCGAGCCCATTTCTTTGGTGCGGCTGCCGAAGCGATGCGGCGCATCCTGATTAACATTGCGCGGGGTAAAGATGCCGCCAGGCGAAATGGGGATCGGCAACAGATCACTCTTGATGCGTTGGCTATTCCTGGCGGGGTAGATCCTGCAGAAGTCATCGCCATCAATGACCTCTTTGAGGAACTGGTCCGTCTTGACCCTCAGGCGAGTGAGATTGCAAAACTCAGGATTTACGCAGGACTCACCGTGTCGGACACCGCAGCAGCGCTCAACCTCAGCGTAAGCACTGTGGAGCGGCACTGGGTGGTCGCGCGCGCGTGGCTGCGAAGTCAGTTTCGGCCGGAAAATGCCGAAAACGAATAAGTTTTGGAAAAATCCAAAAACCGTGAAGGGTTTTGGGCAAAAACCGGGCACTGTGTTCTGGAGACCTTAACAGGAGCTGGAAACAGATGTCCGATCAATTCGCCAAAATCCGGTGCATCTTTCTCGACGCCTTAGAGCGGGATGGGATTGATGCGCAGCTCCAATATGCAGAAATCCAGTGCGCCGAGCAGCCGCAGCTTCGCGACACGATCCTGAGAATGGTGAAAGCTCATCATCAAACAGCCGGTATTCTCGCCTCCAGCGTCGATGCGACTCACAACATGCCTGATGAGAGCGATATCACGGGCACCGAGATTGGCCCTTACAAAATCCGCGAACTGCTGGGCGAAGGCGGGATGGGCAGTGTTTATGTGGCCGAACAGCAAAAGCCCGTCCGCCGCAAAGTAGCCCTGAAGGTTGTCAAAGCAGGAATGGACAGTCGTCAGGTGCTGGCAAGGTTTGATGCCGAGCGTCAGACGCTGGCTCTGATGGATCATCCTCATATCGCCAAAGTTTTGGATGCCGGGACCAGTGAATCAGGCCGGCCCTACTTTGTGATGGAACTTGTGCGTGGTGTTCCGATCACGGAGTTCTGTGACTCCCGAAAACTGACCACACGGCGGCGGCTGGAGCTTTTCATTAAAGTTTGTCAGGCGGTACAGCACGCCCATCAAAAGGGCATTATCCATCGTGACATCAAGCCCTCGAATGTGCTGGTCACGCTGCATGACGATCTCGCTGTTCCCAAGGTGATCG
>JANOUN010001219.1:0-13025 GCA_031416875.1 Planctomycetota bacterium
CGGAACGCACCATCGCGACCGTCGATCATATCGTACCCACCGGCAGTCAGGCTCGTCCGTTTCTGGACGATTTGGCCGAACAGATGATGGCAGCCATCGAAAAGAACTGCGCGGACTTTGGAGTGACACTCCTGGATCTGAAAGATGATCGCCAGGGCATCGTGCATGTCGTCGGACCTGAACAGGGATTGACTCAGCCCGGCATGACGATAGTCTGCGGTGACAGTCACACCAGCACGCACGGAGCGTTCGGCAGCATCGCTATCGGCATCGGCACCAGCAATGTTGCGGAAGTCCTGGCGACACAGACGATGTTCCTCAATCGCCCTAAAATTCGCCAGGTTGTCGTCAACGGCGAACTTGCTCCGGGTGTCTACGCCAAGGACGTGATCCTGTACATCATCCAGAAACTGGGCGTACAGGGCGGCGTCGGCTACGCCTACGAATTCGCGGGCTCAACCTTCGACGCGATGTCGATCGAAGAACGCATGACGGTGTGCAATATGAGCATCGAAGGCGGAGCTCGGTGCGGCTACATCAATCCTGATCAGGCGACTGTCGACTACTTGAACGGCCGTCCGTTTTCTCCGAAAGGCGCGGACTTTGATCGAGCCGCCGCGTGGTGGTTGAGTCTTGCTTCAGGGGATGACGCGCAATTCGACGATGTTGTGGAATTCCATGCAGCCGATATTGAACCGACTGTCACATGGGGAATCACTCCGGCGCAGTCCGTCGGAGTCAGCCAGCCGCTGCCAAGAATCAGCGAAGTCGCGCCGGAAGAGCAGACGCTGATCCGCGAGGCGTTGAAATTCATGGGACTTGAAGAAGGCCAGCCGATCAAAGGCACAAAGATCGACGTTGCGTTTATCGGATCGTGTACGAACTCCCGCATGTCAGACCTGCGTGAGGCCGCTCGCATCGTCGCAGGCCACAAAGTTGCGCCGCATGTGAAGGCGATCGTGGTGCCTGGTTCGCAGCTTGTTCGCAAACAGGCGATGGCAGAAGGTCTGCATCTGATCTTCGAAGCCGCCGGATTTGAATGGCGTGCTGCTGGCTGCTCCATGTGTCTCGCCATGAACCCCGATAAACTTCAGGGCCGCGAAGTCTGTGCCTCTTCCAGCAACCGCAACTTCAAAGGCCGCCAGGGCAGCCCAACGGGACGCACGCTGCTGATGAGCCCGGCCATGGTCGCGGCGGCGGCGATTGAGGGGCATGTGGCGGATATCCGTGAGTTTGCTGGTGTGCTAAGCTAGGACGATTCTTCAATGTTGTCCCGAATTCAGGCTTTGAACTACCGCTGTCTGTCACACGTCGATGTTGCGCTCGATCGGTATCATGTACTTGTTGGCCCAAATGCGTCAGGGAAAACAACGTTTTTGGATGTTCCGGCATTTCTTGGTGATCTTGTAGCAAACGGGCTTGATCAAGCACTCGAAAAACGTACTCCCAACTTTCATGATCTGCTGTTTTCAGGTGCTGGTTTGCATTTCGAGTTGGCAGTTGAAATGCGAGTGCCTGAGAGTATTTCGAAAACGGTTGCCTGGGATATGGTAGATTCCTGTGCGCGGTATCAGATACAAATTGCTCTGCCCGGAGAGTCTGGACGACCGGAGATTGCTGCGGAAACGTTCCTGCTTGTTAAGCGATCCGCTGGTCAACCGGACCTTGTGGTCCATCGCAGTCTGTTTCCGGAGGAGAACATCCCGCCCGAAACAATTCTGCAGCAGTTGCGAAAAAAAACTGTAAGGCCGGTGATGACGAAAAGACCTCAGGGAAACGACAACTTCTACCCTGAAACCAGTGAAGAGATCAGCAAAAGCTGGGCTCCCAGTTTTCGGCTCGGTCCGAGAAAATCGACGCTCGGCAATTTCCCGGAGGACGAAACGCGATTTCCAATCGCTACGTGGTTTCGAGAGCAACTGACCGCTGGGCTTCAGTACCTTGTGCTGGACAGCATCGCTATGCGTAATCCAAGTCCGCCGGGAAAACGAACAACATTTCAGACCGACGGATCAAACTTGCCGTGGGTCATCGAATCACTTCAGTCTAACGAACCGGGCTTGTTCTCGCAATGGATCGCTCATTTGCAGACCGCCCTTCCTAATGTTGTCTCGGTAGAAACAATCGAACGTCCGGAAGATCGCCATCGGTATCTTGTCGTCAGCTACGCAAATAATTATCGAGCGCCATCCTGGGTTGTATCGGACGGCACGCTGCGAATGCTTGCGCTAACACTTCCGGCATACCTGCCTGATGCAAACGGCATCTATCTCGTCGAAGAGCCGGAGAACGGTATACACCCGTCAGCGCTTGAAACGGTCATGCAATCGTTGTCGCATGTGCCACAGGCACAGGTATTGGTGGCCAGTCATTCTCAGGGTGTCTTGAGTCGAACTCCTCCGTCACAGATTCTTTGCTTTGCACGAACTAGCGGAGGTGCGACAGATATTGTTCGTGGTGATCAACATCCGAGACTGAAACATTGGCAAGGCGAAGTTGATCCAGGCACACTACTCGCTGCAGGAGTGTTGAGCTAATGATTTCGATTGGATCTATGCAGAGCCTGTTTTCTGTTTCACTACAGCGTTTGGTATTGACAGAAAAGCCACAAATATCGTTGCGTTCGTCCAAACGAGGCGAGTGCTATGAATAAGGATTTGCTCGTATTGGTGGCAGATAAGGACATGCAATTGACAGTCCAGGCACTTTTACAGCGTTCTCTGGCGATGAACATTCGTCCGATCGTATTCGATTTGCATGCACATCCTCAACACGATCCCGGAGTGTACTCAAACTGTGATTCATTCCTCCGGGCATTCCATAAAACCCATCAGCATGCTCTGGTCTTGTTCGACCGGCATGGATCGGGAGCTGAGTCGCTGAGCAGTGAAGAGATTGAAGCACTTGCTGAAAAACGAATAAGTCGATCAGGCTGGGAAAACCGTTGTCGTGTCGTAGTCATCGATCCAGAACTCGAAGCCTGGGTTTGGTCATCTTCACGAAAGATTGATGAGATTCTGGGTTGGAGCAACCGAATTCCGGATTTACGAACGTGGCTTATCGATCAAGGGCACTGTAAAGAACCGAACAGCAAGCCACCCAATCCCAAACAATCGATGGAGGCTGCAATGCTGATATCCGGAATACGCTGGTCTTCTTCAGTATTCAAATCGATTGCAGAACAGGTGTCTTTCTCAAATTGCTCTGATCGTTCCTTTCAGAGATTCTGCAGCACTTTGCGAACTTGGTTTCCACCTGAGGAAAGTCGCGCCACGTAGAATTCGCACGATTACATTAGTAGACAGAGCAGGCCACTAACAATAACTTTACGGCTGAGGGTAAGTACTATGTCCAACAACGAAATTAAGTCTGTCACCGCCACCGGCATATCTCTTCTGCTCGATGACATTGACACGGACCGCATCATTCCGGCTCGCTTTCTGCGATGCGTGACCTTTGATGGTCTTGGTGAGCATGCATTCGAAGACGATCGGCAGCAGGATCCGAGTCATCCGTTCAACCAGCCACAGTTTCAGGGGGCCGGGATCCTGGCCGCCGGGCGAAATTTTGGCTGCGGGTCATCGCGCGAACATGCGCCTCAGTCGCTGATGCGCTGGGGCATCAGGGCAATTATTGCAGAATCTTTCGCGGAGATCTTTTTCGGTAACTGCGGCTCACTCGGCATTCCTGCCGTGAAGGCCAGCCGTGCCGATCTGGAAAAACTGGCAGCGGCGATTCAGAAAAATCCGAAGCTGGAAATCACCGTCGATCTGCGGGAGTTGACAGTCACGGCGGGCGATGTCGCATTCTCAGTCACCATGCCCGACAGTGCTCGCGATGCCCTCGTTACCGGCCAGTGGGATTACCTCGGTCGTTTGCTGAGCGCTGCCGATAAGGTGACGGAACATGCGAAGACTGTTCCGTACTTGAGCGGCTTTCGAGCGTAGTGGTCCGCTTCGATTTATGTAGCTTGGACATTCATGTCCGAGACCCTGCCATACGACAAGGTCTCATGCGCCACGACGGACATGAATGTCCATCCTACGAGGCAGTCGGCCCGGACGACACGACGCTGGCATCGACTGCGTTCGCATACTTTTCAAAGTTGCTGCGAAAGCGAGCGGCCAGTTTGCGGGACGCTTCTTCAAAGGCAGCGGTGTTGCGCCACGACAGGCTGGGCTGCATCATTTCTGCCGGAACGCCTTCACACTCCGTAACGATATCCAACCCCATAATGGGCTCGCGCACGACCGGTGCTGATGCGAGTTGCCCGGAATGAATGCCATCGACGATCGCGCGCGTGAACCGCAGCGGCATGCGGCTGCCCGTGCCGCAGGATCCGCCCGACCATCCCGTATTGACCAGCCAGACATTGGCTTCGTGCCTGCGAATCTTCTCCGCGAGCAGCTTTGCATAAACGCCTGGATGCCACACCAGAAACGGCCCTCCAAAACATGGAGAAAACGTCGCTTCCGGTTCGGTGACGCCAACCTCAGTTCCGGCCACTTTCGCCGTGTAACCGCTGATGAAATAATACATTGCCTGTTCCGGAGTGAGCCTGGCGACCGGCGGGAAAATGCCAAACGCATCGCACGTCAGGAAGATAATGTCGGAAGGATGACTGGCGACACAGGGGATCTTTGCATTCCGCATGAATTCAATCGGATACGCCCCACGTGTGTTTTGCGTGATCGACGTGTCGTTGAAATCCACATGGTGATGCGATTTGTCGTAGACCACATTCTCCAGCACCGTCCCGAATTTTAACGCTTCGAAGATTTCCGGTTCCGACTCCATCGTCAGGTACACCGCCTTTGCGTAACAGCCGCCTTCGATGTTGAAGACTCCGTTGTCTGACCAGCCATGTTCATCATCGCCGATCAGGTACCGTTTGGGATCGGCAGACAAAGTTGTCTTCCCTGTGCCGGAGAGTCCGAACAGGATTGAAGACCTGGCAGAATTGCGATCCGCGGTGGCCGAACAGTGCATCGAGAGGATGCCTTTGCTGGGCAGGATGTAGTTCATAAACGTAAACACGGACTTTTTCATTTCGCCGGCGTATTCTGTTCCCAGCAGCACGACTTCACGCTTCTCCAGACTCAGATCGACACTGGTGCGCGATGTCATGCCGGTCGTGTAGCGATTCGCAGGAAACCCGCCAGCGTTGTAGATCACAAGATCCGGCTCACCGAAATTCACCAGTTCCTGATCCGTCGGTCGAATCAGCATATTGTGCATGAACAATGCGTGGTATGGTCGAGCACAAATAATTCGAACCTTGATTCGCGTGTCAGGATCCCAGCCTGCGTAGGCATCGACACAATAAATCTTTGTGCGCGTGTTGAGATAATCGATCGCTCGTTCACGGTTGATGGAGAACGTCATTTCGTCCTGAGGGAAATTCACCGCCCCCCACCAGACGTTGTTTTCAGAATCCGGGTGCCGGACCACACGTTTGTCTTTGGGGGATCGCCCCGTCTTTTCACCGGAATATGCGATCAGACAACCCGTGTCGGAAATGCTGGTCCCTGGCTCGTGCCGAATGGCTTCTTCATACAAACTGCCGGGAGAGAGATTTCGCAAAACGTCTTTGACTGTGATGCCGTGTGAATGCAGCGAAAACGGTGCGGCCATTGAGCGTTTCCTTCCTGACAGGATGATCTTGATCTGAGTATTCCCGTGTTAACGCTTTCCCTTGCGGAATGTCAATTCGAACCTGCCGCTTCCGACAAATGCAATGCCTGAATCCGTGCTTCAGGAATGAACTCTGCATGGTTGGCGCACTTCCCCTGGATGAAGGTGGTCAGATCTTTCGACTTGATGATTTTCAGCTAAACAACGCGGAACTTCCGTTTGGACTCAAACTGACGAAAGCCCGACTGGAGCACGGACGTCATTTCCGCGGATTCGAAGCGGTAATCTTCGAAGCTGTCCAGCTGCGAGCCATGTACGCTTGTACCTGGCCACCGTGCGTCGTGTGACAATGAGTTCAATGTTTCATGTGTGCAACCTCGCTTAAAAAGCTTATCAATCTTTCCAGTGTGGGCTTAAATTATTTCAAGTGCTCAAAGTAACGAGAATTCCGATTCAGCCGGATGTGATGGATTTAAGAGCGCCCGGAGTCTGGTCGAAAACAGAGAAAGGGGGCGTCGGATCATTCCGCGCATGACTGACTATTGATTTGCTGCTTTGACTGCGTGGGAGTCATCCCAATGGCGCTTGTGGAATTGCACTTTAAGGTTCGGCGGTTTCTGCCGATCGTGGCATTGATTGGTCTGCTGTCGGCCAGTGCGGTGGATGCACAGATTATGCTGTCGCCCGGCCGTGTTCCGATCGGCGACAACGAACTGAATTCACCGATTGATGAACCACAGGTCACAATTGATGAACATTCGTCGAATGCTGTGATGCGTCCCGTGCCGCTGGTAATTCAGCAGGCGAAAGACCCGTTGGTGAAACTGGTCTATGAGACTCGTGAAGCTCAACGTCGGAGATTGTTGTCCACTGCAGAACATACCCCGTGGCAGATTATGCACGGGATGCTTGCCCTCCGCGAAGAATTTCTGATTCGACACAATGGTCAGCCCGTCAGTTGTCTCGAATGGATCAAGACCGGACCGACCTTTGAAAACGAAAACTGGTTTGAGAAGACTCAGATTCGTGTGCTGACCGGACGCGGCGGCAACAATGCCTTTGAAATGGTGATGGTTGGCCGGGGACATCCCTACAACAAGCCATATGCGTTTGAAGGTCATATCAATCAGTTCGTCGCAATTCTCTCGATGAGCGGTGTGCCGCTGGAAACGCAGTTCAATACACCTCAGGGACCAGTCTCCATGCGGGACATGCTTACGTACGCCAAGATGACGGTCAACGAGAAAGAAGAAGTGACCTGGACGCTGTGGGCGCTCAGTCGCTACCTGCCTCCGGATGCCGAATGGACCAATGCGCAGGGCGAAAAATGGAGCATCGAACGCCTGGTGAAAATTGAGACGGGAAAATCCCTGCAGGGAGCGCCCTGTGGAGGAACACACGGTTTGTTCGCTTTGGCTCACGCAAGAAACGTGTATCTGCGATCCGGCAAACCACTTGTAGGTGTCTGGCTGGAAGCCGAACAAAAGATTCGTCGCTATATCCAGACGGCTCGGATGCAGCAAAACTCCAACGGCACGCTGTCATCGAACTATTTCCGAGGCCGTGAGTACAAGCAGGACTTCGACAAGCGGATGGCCAGCAGCGGACATCTGCTTGAGTTTCTGATGATGGCGCTGCCGTCTCAGGAATTGAATGCTCCCTGGGTGCGGCGGGCGATCGAAGCAACGTCCAACGACCTGATGGTTAACAGGAAGGCTGAGGTGAGTTGTTCGCCGCTGTATCATGCGACCAGTGCACTCAGTATCTATCTCGATCGTATCACCCCAGTGGCTCCGAATATTGCACAGGGCGCGCCGAAGACGCATACGATTTCAAACAGCAAAGAAATTAAAACGACAGATGCAGCATTGACCAGACCGGTCGTCGATCGGCCTGACACCGTCACGCCGGAAGTAGTCAACTCGGAGGCCGTCAAAACACCGGTGATGGAATCCTCAGGTGTCGATTCGAATGGTGCACCGAAAGCACTGACCGGGCCAGTCACGTCCGTTCCGGATGTGCCGGAAAAGCCTGAACCGAAACCTCAGCCGACGCCGGGTGAAGCGACTCCTGAGCCAAAGCCAGCGAATGAAACAATTCCGGGTGAATCGATTCCACCCAAACTTGAATCGGGCGGGTCCGGCACGGATGTTCAGCCTGCAGAAAAGGCGAGCCCTTCGGAAACGACTCTCAAGTCTGCAGACGGAGCCAGTCAGCCGAAGCTGAATGTCGAACCTGCGGTGCCCAGCCCTGCCGAAATTCCTGCAGCGACTGTTGTTCCTGCAGCGACTGCGGCAGCCGCTGGAGTGCCAGGAGTCGCGCCGACTGCGACACCAGCTCAATCGTCCGGAAAAACTACCGCGACCTCTGCTGTTTCAGCAGACAAGATCCGCGTATTCGGGCCACGACCGGCACCGGCAACTCACATCGCGGCGAAATCAAATTCACCAACTGATGTGCAAGTTCCATTGACGCCGGTCCCGCCAGTGCCGCTGCCGAGCGAACTGCTGATCGCGTTGCCGCAGGACCAACTGGTGCCGACTCCGGTCGCTGATCCGGGTTCGGAACAACCCATGCCTGTAATTCCGTCGACTCCGTTGGTTGTCTCAGCCGATCTGCCGCCGATGACTGCGGACATCAACAGGGGAAATCCTGACCTTTTGCCATTGAAAACCCTGACGATTCCAATACAGAGTGCCGGCAGTTCCACTGTTGTTCCGAATGACAAAGATCATCCACCGGCAGAACAGCCAAAAGAAAAAAAATCCGAACGCTGGAAAGCCACGCCACCCGAACGCCGCAAAGTCATCGTCGTGGAAGAAAAAAATCCTGGCGTGTAAGTTTTGGCAGCGAAACAATTATGGCTGGGCTGGCGGGATGGGTGGCGGTGCGGGTGGACCGAACGCGGATGCCAGTTGAGGAACCTGACCTGCAGCGACCCAGCCAGGCATGCCAGCGGCCCAGACGAGTGTCGATTTTGTGATTTGACCTGCAGCGATCCCGCTCGCCACCTGATCCGGACTGTACGGTCCCTGTCCCTGACCATTCACTGCCACATGCCATGCAGACGGGAGCGTCGGTGGCAGTGCAGGTGGTGTCGCAGTCGGCGGAAAAATTCCTGGCTGCATCATGCGCCCGGCCATGGCCATGCCAAGTCCCAACCCCATCCCTTCGGCCGCACCACCGCCACCAGGATTTTCGGCAGCGGCTGTCATGGCCTGACCCATCTGGTACTGCTGAAATTTTCCAAGATCTCCCATGACACCGATGCTAGTCCGAGTATCCATTGCCTTCTCGACGGCTTCCGGCAGCGAGATATTCACGATAACCAGTTGCGGTATTTCCAGACCGTATTCGTCGTCGATTTTTTCCTGGACAGACTTTCGCAGTGTTTCACCAAACTCACGATACTTTGAGGCCAGGTCCAGCGCTGCAATATTCGACGATCCCAGAAGCTCAGCCACGCAACTGACGATGATCGATCGCAGGAGTTCCGTCACCGCATCGGCACCGACTTCCTGACTGGTGCCGACAAGCTCTGTCAGCAGCGCTTTGGCATTTGAAGCTTTGACAGCATACGTGCCAAACGCGCGAATTCGGATGGGACCGAATTCCGGATCACGCATCATAATGGGATTCGGTGTGCCCCATTTCAGGTCTGTAATCTGCTTTGTGCTGACGAAATACACTTCGGATCGAAATGGACTGTTGAAGCCGTACTTCCAGCCGGCAATCGTGCTCAGGATCGGCAGGTTGTCTGTTTTAAGTTCATAATTGCCCGGTTCGAACACATCGGCAACCTGCCCGCGATGGACAAAGATCGCAACCTGCCCTGGGCGCACAATCAACTGTGCACCGTTCTTGATTTCGTTTTGATAGCGAGGGAAACGCCAAACGAGTGTGTGCCGCGAATCATCGACCCATTCGATGATATCAATCAATTCATTCCGCAGCTTGTCAAACAACCCCATCAGAAAAACTCCTTGCAGATTCGCTTTAGAAACCGGAATGGATTTGAGCTTTGCAGGACACTCGTTACTGGAATCTCAAGCCATTTCTAATTGAGATCCTTGATGCGAATGTCTTTGAACTCGGCCCACATCGGTTTTCCGGCGTGCAATTGCAGCGCCAGGACGCCTTCCAGCAAGGCTCGATCCGGATCGTTGTCGGTGAAGTCCAGAATCAGCCGACCATTCATGTAGTGCTGAATATGATTTCCCTGACCGATGATGATCACGTCGTTCCAGTCGGCCAGCTTGAACAGTTCCTTCCAGCCATCCTGATCGATCAGGGCTTCGGTGACTTTCTTGCCGTCCGCTTCCCATGATGCTTTCTCTCCCACAAGGCAAATCCGGCCGCGCTTGCCTCCTTCGTCATAAATAAAGCCGGACACGTTTGGGAGCGTTAATTCGTTTCGCAGTTCGTGCTGATATCCGCGGACGACCCACTTGTTGCGAACATTGCCTTCGGTGATGTGTTTCGACCGGTACTGAATCCCGGAATTGTTCGCCGCATTGCAGCGGAACGACAGTCGCAGATCAAAATCCTTTGTGCCGCCATCTTTCCAGATGATAAACGTGTTGCCCTGCGCTGGATGTTCTTCAGTCGTCTCGCCGTGAATGACGCCGTCCTTTACGGACCACAGCTGTGGGTCTCCATCCCAGCCGGTGAGATCAGTCCCGTTGAAGATTCTGACGAATTCGCCTGATTCTTCCGGAGCTTTCACGACTTCATCGGCCTGGACAAGTACGGACGCAGAACAGATGAGCATCAGAGTGAAGTTACGCAGCATGGCGATCTCGATGTGACAGGAGGGAGTTTGAATTCAGACCAACAACTCAAGTCTGGCCGTCCAGGATTATGGCATCTTTGCCCTGATTTCAACAGACATTGAGGCGTGGTTTTACGCGAAGTCGGTGCGAATTATGCGGTAGGCGACGTCGCTCCGCGACTCGCATTCCTGTATGCATCGTTGCGAAAAACCACACCGCCGGGGAGGCATTCCATAAGTCACAATTGATGAATTAGACAGATTGTGCCCTGCGAATCTCAGTCGGCGGAGCGACTGAGCTACGTGAATGACGTCGCTCTCAATCACCCGGATCAGGACGGCGGCGGGATTGCTTTTTGTCTGACCGGACGTGCTTATCATTCAGCCGACGTTGTTTGGCTCCGCGTGACGGAGCGCTGGCTTTGCGTTTTGTCGGAGTGACTGCCACACTCAGAAGCAATTCCGCAAGTTTACTCAGGCAGTCCTGCGTGTTTCGTGCCTGATCACGGTAACGCTGACTTGTGATCAGCAGTATTCCGTCTTTGTTCATCCGGCGGTGATAGCGAATCAGAAAGCGTTCGCGAACGTCCTGCGGGATCGACGGCGACCGTGAAGCATCCCAGGTTAAGAGTGCCTTGGAACAGACTTTGTTGACATTCTGTCCGCCTGGACCACCGCTCCGCGCGAAGGCAAACGTGAATTCAGAATCCGGGATCTGAATACGATCGTTGACTTCAAGCATCGTCGCTACGCCTCACCAAAGACCAGGCATGCATTATGCCCCCCGAATCCGAAACTGTTTTTCATGGTTTTTCGAATCCGCATGCTGCGCGGCCGATCAGGGACATAATCCAGATCGCACCCGGGATCCGGCTCATCCAGATTAATCGTGGGCGGTGCGATCTGACGCAGCATCGCCGTGATGCAGAATGCTGATTCCACACCGCCGGAGGCGCCAAGCAAATGTCCAAGCTGGCTCTTGGTACTGGATACGGCGAGCGCATCGGCATGGCTTCCGAACACCGTCCGAATCGCGTTCGTTTCCGCAATGTCTCCCAGCGGTGTACTTGTTCCGTGAGCATTAATGTAATCCATCTCGTCCGGACGCAATCCGGCGTCCCGCAATGCCGCGTTCATCGCGTAAGCTGCACCCGCGCCTTTGGGATCGGGAGCTGTCAGATGCGTGGCATCGGCGGACTGGCCATAACCCAGGACTTCGCCCAGAATTGTGGCTCCACGCCTGATGGCAAAATCACGCTCTTCCAGCACAAGAATTCCGGCCCCTTCCGACAGCACAAAACCATCTCGATCCCGATCAAACGGACGGCTCGCCTGCTGGGGTGCATCGTTGCGAGTTGAGAGCGCTCCGGTGCGTGCGAATCCCGCGATGCCCATCGGCGTGAGCCCCGCTTCAGTTCCACCTGCGATCATCACATCGGCCACTCCGATCTGAATAATGCGAAAGGCATCACCGATGGCATTGGTTCCCGACGCACAGGCTGTGCAGACCGCTGTATTCGGACCGCGAAGTCCCCAGCGCACGGAGATGTTTCCGCTGGCTGCGTTGATGATCAGCTTTGGAATCATGAACGGTGAAATGCGATCCGGACCGCGATCAAACAGCATCGAATGCTGCGATTCGATTTCGTCCAGTCCGCCGATGCCACTTCCGACAAGTACACCGTAGCGATACGAGTCTCCCGCTGTAAAATCAATGGCCGCCTGTCGAATGGCTTTGTCGGCAGCCACGAGCGCGAACTGACAAAATCGATCGATCCGCCGCTCGTCCTTCGCGTCGAACTGAATATGCGCGCTCGGATTGAAATTGCGAATTTCGCCGCCGAACCGAACCTTGAAGTCGCGGCAGTCAAACCGTTGAACCGGCCCGACGCCACTTCGTCCGGCACACACTGCGGCCCAGACCTCGTCCAGTTCGCAGCCCAGCGGGGTGACGACGCCGAGACCTGTCACTACTACTCGACGACGTGACATCATTCAGCTCGCGACGCAAAAAAGTACTCGCAACCCCGGCTGGAAATTTCGCGCCAGCGAGTTGTCTGAATCAATCCTGACAGCACAGCGTAATACGCCGTCCTGTGCAGAACAGTCGCCAGCAGTGATCCGCCAGTCCGGAGAATGCGAGCAGCCTGAATCAGGACTTGCCTTCGATGTACGTGATCGCGTTCCCCACTGTCTTGATCTTATCATAGTCCTCATCGGGAATCTTGACGTCAAACTCATCTTCCAGAGCCATGACAAGTTCAACGATATCCAGTGAGTCTGCCTTAAGATCATCGACAAATGAGCTGTCGCGAGAAATCTCTTCCTTCGGAACGTCAAGCTGATCACTGACGATACCAATCACTTTTTCTTCAATCGACACTGATAAATTCCTCCAGCGAAACAAAACACCAACAGTGAATTTCCTCCCCACTGCCGGTCCTTCGTGGAACTCTTCCGGTGGCCTGCTCCAACACAGGCTGTGCTCCGGTCCTCGAATCGTGCGGAAGATATATCGGGTTTGCGATTTCATGTAAACCCGTCTGATCAGGCAGACTGGCGCATTTCCGGACTCCCACAAGATTTCAGGGTATTCAGGGGAGATTTCCAGGGTGAACAC
>JANOUN010001220.1:0-11462 GCA_031416875.1 Planctomycetota bacterium
GGCTGGGGGCAGGATCCGGCATCACCGAATGTCAAACGCTGGATTCAGGGACCGGCATTCTTCTGGAACAACCTGGGCGCGCAGTTCGTCACCGAGCAGCATCCGGCGACAAGTCTGGCATATACCGACATGATCGCGTTCTGCGACTGGATGTCGCGTGAAACCGGACGCACGATACGTTTGCCAACCGAACAGGAATGGGAATACGCCTGTCGCTGCGGACGTCGTGGCCGATGGTCATTCGGCGATGATCCGCAACAACTGCAGGAGTACGCCTGGTTTGAAGCCACTGCCGACAAAGACATGCATCCGACGCGCAGTCTGAAGCCCAGCGCATGGGGACTGTACGACATGCACGGCAACGAATTTGAACGCTGCCTGGTTCCCGACGCCGAAGAATCCGGCTACTCCGGAACTGGCCCGATTCGAGGCGGTAACATCTTCAGCCCTGCCGAAGAAACCACCAGCTCGTTCCGCCAGATGAGTCCGCTCAATTCGCCGACTCATGGCGCGTTTCGCATCCTGATGGAGTTGCCGCCGAACCAGTGATTTTAGTAACCGCGAATGGACGCGATTCAGCGCGGTGGATGGACCAGAGGGCTGACGCCCACCGCTCGCCAGCGTGGATCTTCAGCAAGTTTTTCTGCGAATGCTGCGACGTCCAGGGATTCCGGCGTGACGGAGATCTCATTGCGGTGTGCCGCCAGAGCCACTATTTCCTGCGGCGTGATCGAGCGTGTCAGATTCAGAATGTCGGGCCATTTCTTTGGGTCATTCGTCACGTTGATGAGTCCCTGAGATCCTGTCGTCGGCTCAAAGAGTGTCGCCAGCATGACCAGTGCTTCCAGAGAATGCTCACCACGAATCACCGGCGGTGTTTTGAGTGAAGTGCAAACCTGGCGGATCACCTGAATGGCCCGTCGAATGTCCCAGACTCGTTGAGTGTCAGCTGTCGTGCCGATGAGCTGAAATCGGCGACGAATCTGGCGCTGCTTTGCTTCATCGCCCTGCCATGCATGCGGACCCATGCCACGCGGGGTGAAGACAATAATGCAGCCAGACGCCGCCAACTGCGAACGGAATCCGCTGCCATACGTCTTTGCAGGGTCTTTGCCATCGCTGACGATCATTGTCGCTTCTTCGAGTGACTCCAGTGTCGTCTCTTTCGAGAACACCACGTCGAGATACAGCGGGACGTGCGATTCACTTGCAAAATGAATGCGGACTCTTCGCCAGGTTTCCGGTTGAGGCGGATCAGATTCTTCGAGAGCAAGTGACTCAAGCCGCAACTCTGTCGCTGGTTTCCAGTCAGGATCACTGTCCGGCCACGCTCGAAAACATCGCTCACGCAGTTGGCTGAGTCGGCTGTTGTACCATGCGTCCTGATCCTTGAGGACATCGTCGATCGATGGCAGCTGCACCTGCGGCGCAAACGTGTCGTCGATGGATGTGTTGATTTCGTCGGTCGGCAGTTGAGTGAACACTTTCAGTTGTTCCGGTTCAAAAAACTTCGCAGCCGTTTTCTCAATCATCGATTGATCGTGTTTCAGAAAGCGATTGAACCAGCGAAACGCATGAATGTGCAGTTCCTGAGTGTCCTCGTGCGGACCTTCGGTTATCTGCAGACCGAGATTCTCACCAGCATCATGCAGTTCATAAATATGCCGCACCTGGCGATGTATATCGATCACACCTTCCAGCGGAAAGATCGTGTCCTTGTCCGTATTGGAAATCAGCAGCGGTCGGGGAGCCACGAGTGCCGCGACTTTGGCAAAGTCCCAGCGATACGTGTTGACCATATACATGCAGTCGCAATGGCCTTCGACGCAGCCGTTGATGACGTGATCTCGCAACGACGTGATCCCCGCGACCGGAACCGCGCATTGGATGCGATCATCCAATGCTGCAATCCACCAACTGTAGGCTCCGCCGCCGGAGCGCCCGGTCACGCCGATGCGCTGTGCATCAACCTCAGGCCGTGTCTCAAGATAATCCAGTGCGCGAATGCAGTTCCAGGCTTCGACACCGGCGGGTGTGTAGCCGCGAGAATTCCACCACCAGCGATCCAGATTGTATGTGCCGTGATGCAGGCCTTCGATTTCACCCAGTTGCAGCGTATCAATCGTCAGACAGGCATAACCGTTGCGGGCAAACCAGGCACCGTGATAATGATAATGCGTCTTGTTGCCAAAACTGACATTGTCCTTCTTCACCTTTCCGTGACCGCAGACATACAGAATCGTCGGCAACGGGCCATCGATATTCCGAGGTCGATAAAAGTTGCCGGTAACGTAAAGTCCAGGGAGTGGCTGAAAATGCACACGTTCGACGACGAACTCGGCTTCTTCGGTGGTTGCCGTCGTCTCGCTTTGCAGCGGTGTTTTTTCCGGACGCGGGCTCAGGCCGAGCATATCGAAAAGCTGCTCGCGAAGTTCTGGTTTGGCATCCTGCCATTCGGCCAATGTCTTCACCTGAGTCAGTTCGTTGTCCTTTTCGAGCCCGCTGACTTGCTCTTCAAAGTAGAGCGACAGTTCCGGGTTGTCCCGCAACGACCGATCCTGTGCGCATGCGGACAAAGAAGCGCCGCTCAGAACGGTAACCAGCATCAACGTCGTGACACAGTGCCCTGCCCTCTTCATGTGTGACTCCTCGTACTCGGATGTAGGATGGACATTCATGTCCGTCGCAAGAACACAAATTGTTGTCAAAGCAACGCATATTGTCGTTCAAAAAGTTTCCGATCAAGGGATGCTTTCTGGCGAGGACTCGGACAAGAATGTCCAAGCGACAGGAATCGCAGCCCCGGATGGCGGAATTTCAAGCATCGTTCTTATTTGGATTCCAGCCGTGCGGGTTCATTGCGAGTTTCTGCTTCGGATGTGTCGGCGAAAATACTTTGGGCGATCACCTTGTCGGTGATCTCTGTCAGGTATTCCTGGAGCACTTTGCTGAGTTCAAGAAACTCCGGCCACAGTGTTTCATCGACAAATCGTGGTGAGACTCTCACCACGACTGTCGTGTGCCGTTGTTTTGGATAACGATATGGCGTGAGCCCATACCGACGCAGCAATGCCACAAACAGTTTTCTGGACCACATGTCATTCATGGAGAACTTGTACTGAATCGGCGGATCAACAATCTCGATCGATTTCAGTTTTTCGCGAATCTTGTCGATCGCGACCGAAGCTGCCGTGCGTTCGCCTTCGTAGTTCGTCCCCGAAAAGACCGCTTCGAGTTTGCGAAGCTTGTCGATCAGCTTTTCATAATCGGTCATCACGGTATTGCCTGCCGCTTTTCTCAGTATGGGTTGCAAATGCTGGAGTCCAGGCTTTAGCCTGCGGCTTGGGGTTAAACATACCAATCCTCAAGATACAACACTGCTATCGCGCGCGGCTGAGGATGGTACATTCGTTTAACCGCGTGGGCAACGCCCCGCGCTTCGTATTTCAAATCTCAAATCTCAAATACGAAATTTCAAATAGAACAGGCGCGGTCCGCTGGGCACGCGTTAAACGAGCCAAAGCCATCCGCATGCGGTATAACACACTTCGCGCTGGCAATCCATTCAACGAGCGTGTTCTGTATAGACAGCATCGGCGCGGACTGTTAGAAGAATTCGTCCGGATGCATCACGCACAGAATCTGATGTATCGACAAGTTCACGGACGAAACCCGCACGAAGGAAAAAGGCGAAATGATGACGCTGGAACCAGAAGGCTCTCCGAAGTATTGGCCACCTCTCGGGCTACCCGTGGGAAGTGTTCGAGCGATTTTGACGTTGTTTGTCGTGTCAGTCGTAACTCTCAGCGTCGCACGAGGTCATGAACTGGATCTCGTCTGGACTGAGACACTTCTAATCGCATTGGCTCACTATTTTACATCACGTCGCTTCGTGTCGCTGCCTCCGGAAGTGCTGGCCCGGATCCAGAAGGAAGGAGTTCTGGAACAGGAAGGGAATCCGCTGTTCCTGCCTCGCCACAGTATTCGCCTATTGATTGTTGGATCATTCATCGCACTCGGAGTCTTCCTCTTTCGCCAGAACCGGCTTTGGGAACCGCGAGCAGTTTCTCTGCTCGGAATTGTGGCCGCCTATGCGCTCGGTGCCATCGCGAGGAACATCAGTTCGTGGTTTGGCAGTCGAACGGGTCGCCGAGCCTCAGCAGGATGGGGAGACTTCAAAGCCATTATCGCGCTTCTGGCGATGGCCGTCGCGGGTGTGCCCGAATTAATGTCGATGCCCGATCTGTTGCCACCGATGACTCATAAAATCTCACTGGCATTGATGCTGTTTTACTTTGGCTCACGATAGGACGAGGTTTCGGCTCCTGGGTCGATGAACCCGCATTAGCGATCTCCGCACCGTCAATCGTAAACACTGGTGAGGCGGGGGACGTGAGTCCCCTGATTGCGATTGGCGTTTTGGTTTGGCGATGTTCGTCGTCGCGGCGAATCAGGGTGAAGTCAAATCAGGGGATTGACATCCCCCGCTCGCCGAAGGGCAAGTGCCAACAATCGCTGTTCACTGGAATCGTTCGAAGCCCGGCAATTGCTGGCGGCGACTTTGTCCGCAAACGGAACGTGGAACATCACTGACACCAGCGGCAACGGTTGAATCTATGTGGCTCGCGACGCTGCATGGTTTTAGCGCAGTTTGCTCTGCCTGCGTGACCAGTAAGCGATCCCTGGGGTGGAGGGATTGCCCTTTTTACGACAACCTCTGCTGGTGCTTCAAATCGCAGCCGTGACCGCCATTGTCACGGACTGGCATTTGTCAGCCAGTCAAATGCTGCGGCAAGCCAGCCGCTGTGCCAGGAATGTTCGCGAGAGGTGCCTTCGATCCATGTGTGAGGGATCTCCAAAGTCTCCATCCGATCCCTGATCTGCACATGTTCTGACTGAAAGTTCCCCTTTCCGATCAGCATCAGTCGTGAGGGTTCTTTTTTGAGATCGGTGGCTCGTTGTTCCAGCAGGCTGCTGATTTGATACCTGCGGAAGTTGTCCGCGGTGCCGAAGATCGGGCCGGAGCCGTACTTACCGGGTGCATCCATCATCATCGGTGCATCGAATGCCGCGGCTCGGTAAAAGACATCCGGATGCCGCAGCAACAGACTCCAGGCGCCCCAGCCCGATTTGCTGAATCCAACCAGCAGCCTGCCTTCGCGGTCTTTGCAGACCGGATGACTGTGTTCGACCAGCGGCAGGACATCCTGCAGCAGACAGGCTTCCTGCTGCAGCTGAGTCTTCTCAGGATGATCGGCGTACCACGGCAGATCTGAGAACGTCGGGAACACGCACACGACACGGTGCTTGTTGTGCAAATCGTGCTTCTGAACCTCCGACAGGGAATCGCCCCAGTGCGTGCCGTTGCCAGCCTCCACCGGCAGGACATAGACGACGGGCAGCCGAGGCTCACCGTCTTCTGGCAGCCGATCGGGCAACAGGACTCGCACACTGGTCATTGCCGATTGACGTGTCGAATGCACCAGGTGCAGGGTTGGTTCCGAGGCCATGACAATCGATACCGATGTCAGCACGGCGATCATCGTGACGCAGGAAAAGTTGCCTGATGACATTGAAGACTTTTCGAAAACGGTTACCGTATCACTGCTTCGACGAGAACTCAATCTCAAGCGACCCCGGTTGCTGATTATCGTTGCCCGATCCGGCGGGGACAAGTGACTGCCTGACAGCCAGCCGCCCGGTGATGTGAAGCGGTGAATCGAACCATCGACTGAGCGATTCAAGGATCTCGGCGGGGACGGGCTGGCTGTCGGTTCTTGAGCGGTGGCGGGAGATCACGATCATGTTGAGGGCGACGTTTGGCGGCACGTTTGCGGCCCAGGTGCCGCTGTCGTCAGCCTGATGGACGGAACCGCCAAGTGCTTCTAACGCCGCTTCAATCGCCTGGCGGGCTTTGGAGTCTGCAGATTCCCGCAACGGTCGGGCGTCAAGTCTCAGCCGCGTGGTGTTTTCGGTTGGCAACAGCAGAACAACGGCTCCTGCGTCTGCGGCGGAGTTTCCGGCATCGTCAATGAAGCGCACGACGCCTTTCAGTTGACGCTCACTGGCAGCAGGCGGCGGAATCACGGCTGCGGGGGCGACAGGTGATTTCAGATGGGCTTTGGCCGCGTCGGGATGCTGGCCGGGTTGCCAGAACGTACCCAGAAGTAAGCCTGCCGCAAACGCAGGCAACAGGAGCATCAGCGGCAACAACGAAAAGCGGCCGGTCGCGGATTGCGCCGCCACAGTGGGTTGCAAGTGATTCACTGGTGGCTGCAGGGCGCCGGGGGCGGCTGCCGCAAGTTCCTGCAGAGCTGAAGTCAGATCTGGTTCCAGCACCTCAGGAAGAATGAGCGGTGCGGAATCATCGACGGCTGGCAACTCGGCAAGTTCGGACAAAGCGGCCTCCGATTTGATTGCGGCAGTTGTTTCCGGATGAACATTCGCGAGCGGAATAATTCGCATCGCGTCACGATCGGACATCGCGTTGGAATCTTTGGCTCCGGAAGGAGCCCGAGACACGGGAAGTTTGCGAGGGCGAGGAACAGGCGGCGAAATCACTGGCGGTCCGCTCTCATCGGCATCTGGCGAACCGAGTGCTGACAACTCCTGCAGCGCGCTGAGCAGGCTCGGATGGTCGCCAGGTCTCGACGGCAGTAGCGTTCTGGCCGCCACGCTGCCGTCGCCGGGGACAAGGACGGATCGACCACAGGCTGGACAATCGACATTCGTCCCTGCTTTCGTGGTTGAGATTCCCAGGAACTGGCGACAGTGCGGGCAACGAAACTTAATAGCCATCCAAACCTGCTCTGCTCAGCAAACGTTGAGAGTTGAATATTCCTGAGAAGATTTTTGGCAACGCATCATTTTGAGGACGACTAAATGTAGGTCGACTTCGCCGAAGTCGGCACAGCAGATTTCAGCGAAATCTGCTTACTTGTTTCGGTTGCGGGCGAAGCCCGCGCCAAGAATTTCAATCGGTCAGTGGTTTTGGAACATGATAACGTTTGAGTTTTCGGTCCAGGGTTGAGCGTTCAATTCCCAGGATCTGCGAGGCTTTGGATTTGTTCCAGCCAGTATGCTCCAGCGTCGCGAGGATATGTTCCTGTTCGACGTCGGCCATCGACAATTCGCGATATTCGCCGATCTCAGAGCGATCCGCCACCGGTGCAGAAACGCGGCTTCCAAGACTCGAAAGCTGGATGTCCGAGGCCCGTACCATTTCATTGCGGCACAGAATCACGGTGCGTTCGATTGTATTCTGCAGCTCACGCACGTTGCCCGGCCAGTTGTAATCTTTGAGTAATTCCATGGCGTCTTCGGTAAATCCTTTGATGATGCGACCGGTTTTCCGCACGAATTTCTGCAGGAAGGCATTCGCCAGTAACTCAATGTCGTCGCGCCGTTCACGCAGCGGACTGGCCGTGATTTCCGCCACCTGCAGTCGAAAGTAAAGATCCTTGCGGAATTCACCATCTTCCACTGCTTCTTCAAGATCGCGATTCGTCGCTGCAACGATACGCACATTCACCTGGATCGGTTTGCGGCCACCGATGCGTTCAAAAGCCGCCCCTTCCAGAACCCGCAGAAACTTGGCCTGGACCGAAGGACTCATTTCACCGACTTCATCCAGAAACAGAGTGCCTCCATCCGCCTGTTCGAAACGTCCGATTTTGCGATCAATCGCTCCCGTGAACGCGCCTTTTTCGTGTCCGAAAAGTTCACTTTCCAGCAGACTTTCATTCAATGCGGCACAATTGACGCAGACGAACGGGCCATCACTCCGCGGACTCAGGTGATGGATACTGCGAGCGATAAGTTCCTTGCCGCAACCGCTCTCTCCCCGGATCAGGACACTTGCATCAGTCTCCGCAATCAGCGACACACGTTCACGCAGATCGATGATACTGGACGTCTCGCCGATCAGCGCCTGCTCTTCAGTCAACTGGGCGCGCAGGGTGCGGTTTTCATTGCGGGCCTGCGCGAGTCCGGTTTGAAGTGAATCGCGTTCCTGCAACTGCATCAGCGACACGGCCAGTTGATTCGAGACGGCCAGCGTGAATTCCAGATCGTGTTTGTCGAGCGGATTATCGGGATTGGTGGAATACAAATGAATGAGTCCAAGGACTCGATCGGGAGCAATGATTGGTGCGCAGATGACGCTGAGTGCCTTCATTTCACCCAGGCTGTCAAAGAAGGACAACTGACTGTGATCCCCCACGTCTCGCGCCAGAATGGCCTCGCGTTTCGACAGCACAACGCGTGACAGATTGTCAGACACTCGACGATAGGGCAGATCTTTGCGACTCTCGTATGCGACAACCTGTAAGTCTGCCGGAGCCGGTTGCGGCGATGCGTCCGGCCCGGCCAGCAAAATTGCCGAGATACTGGCCACGGTTTCCCGGGCAAGATTTGCGAGCACCACTTCGGTCAACTGCTGACGCGTTCGGGCGGTGCCCATTTCCAGACCCAGCCGATACAGCTTGGCAAGTTCCGAAGCATAGTTGGCGTCCGGGCGCTGACCGCTGCCTGCCGTCAGAAACTCCGGCATCGCCGTGCGATGCAGGATGCTTGGTTCCTGAACCGTGCCGACAGCCGTCGCCGTGGCAGAAGTCACCCGATCTCCGGGTGTGGCAACATCCGGCGGGGAAAAATGGGCCGATTCAAGATTGGTTGTGAAAGCCAGACGACAGTCGCCGATGCCGATCACATCTCCGGATTCAATCGGCGTATCGCCAGTCACACGGAGTCCGTTGATGTTCGTTCCGTTGCGACTTCCCAAATCGCGCACACGCCATTCGCCAGCGGAGTAAAAGACTTCGCAGTGGTTTCGGCTGCACGCATCATCCTGCAGAACGATGCGATTTGTGGCCGACCTGCCGATTGTGGTGACCTGACCGTGTCGCAGCCGAACGACATCGCGCCAGATCGCACCGTCCCAGGTGAGCAGGAAGGCGATTTCGTCGGCGGACGGCACTGGGACTTGTGGGGCTGGCATGGTGTGCGGATTTCAGGGTATTGACGCGTGTAAACTTGACTACTTCGACTGTTATGCTTTTGACCCCAACAGCCACGGGGACTGTCGTTTGAATCGTTTAACGGCAAGCCGCAGGCGTCGTTGCCGTGTTTCGCCTGCGCCTGCGGCTCGCCGTTAAACGAATTTGCTGACTCAGTGAACCTAAAACGACAGTCCCCAAGCCGGATGGGGTCTTCAATGGCCATGTCAAACAGTCGAACTCCAGTCTACCAGTGTGGACAACAGGAGGAAGATTTTCCACCGACTGAGCTGATCCGCTTCAGAACGAACACACAGTCGTCGGAAAGTTGCATCCGAACCTCAGAAGTCGTACTGTGCTGCGGAATGGTCCAGTTCCGAAGTTTTTCTGCGAGGGGATTTTATGCGTCGGCTGTCCTTAATCGTGAGTGCCTGCGTTCTCAGCAGCCTGTGTTCTGCGCAGACATTGGCTCAGAACTGGGCGCGTTTTCGAGGCGACAACGGGACTGGTCTCAGCGATGTGAAGGGCATTCCATCCACCTGGAAGGACAGTGATTATGCCTGGAAAATCGAATTGCCGCACGTCGGACACTCATCGCCAATCATCTGGGAGAAAACGCTGTTTGTGACGTCGGCCACAGAAGGCGGCGGTGAACGTTTCGTGCATTGCCTTGATGCCGATTCCGGAAAAGAACGCTGGCAGGCGTCGATCAAAATGAACGAGAGCAAGAAGCACCAGAAGAACAGCTGGGCATCCAGCACGCCTGCCACGGACGGCACACGAGTCTACGTCCTGTTTGCGGACGATTCGCGGCTCCTGGTCGTGGCCTGGAATTTCGATGGGGAAGAAATCTGGCGGCGCGAACTCGGAGCGTATAACAGCGAACACGGACTTGGGGCGTCGCCAATTCTCCATGAAGGCCTGTTGATCATTCCGAACGATCAGGTTGGCCCCAGTTCTCTGATCGCCCTGAATGCTGAGACGGGCGAACCGGTCTGGCAGTCGGAACGGCAGCCCGGCAAGACCTCTTATTCCACTCCATTGATTGTTTCGAACGGTCAGGGTGGATCCCAGATTATCTGTCTCAGCGAATCGAATGGCGTCACGGGCGTGGATCTGCTCACGGGAAAAATCAACTGGCAAACACCAAAGCTCACGCATCGCACTGTCGCGTCACCTGTCGCATCGGACGGTTTGGTTTTCATGGTGTGTGGCGAAGGCGGGAGTGGAAAATATTTTGCGGCCATCCAGACTGATCCGGCGGTGAGCGCAGAATCACGGATTGTGTTTGAACGCAAAACGACCCTGCCGTATGTCCCCTGCCCTGTCGTCTATCACGGGATGCTGTTTCTGTGGGGCGACAAAGGAATTTTGGTGTGCCTCGAACTTCCGACGGGCAGGGAAATCTGGTCGCAGAGAATCGAAGGCGGATTCAGCGGCTCACCCGTCTGCATCGGTGATCGTCTCTATTGTCTGACAGAAAGCGGTGAGGTCGTCGTTGTGCGGGCTGGCGATCATTTCGAGGAACTCGGACGTACCGCGCTCGGTGAGGAAAGCCATTCGACACCAGTGGTTGCGAATGGACATCTCTATCTGCGAACATTTCGGCACTTGATGGCGCTCAAGGCCCGCCCCGACGTCAACGAATGAGCAGTCTGGTGACAGCGGGGGAGATTTTGAATCGTAGGGTGCGTGAAGCGGAGCGCAACGCACCACCGGGGAATGCGAAAGAAACGAGTGTGTTTCACTATCGCTGCACACGTCCTAAATTAACAACCTGCCAACCACGGGTGATTGTTTGAGAATATGCGTCAAGACACCCATGACAAATGCACAGGAATCGCGTTAAGATTCGTTGCGTGAAGATCTGGGTCGGGATTCCAGCCGACCGCCAACGAAGACTTTTAATGTGGGGCAGTTTCGATGAATGGTGCATGGCCAGGAGGTCCGTGTCCTCAGTGCGGTGATCACATGCCGGCACGCGTTGTGCATTGTCAGTCCTGTCGGGCCCTGTTGAATTCGGAACTCACGGAAGACAGCGTCGAGATTCCTCTGTTCGTCCCCTTGCCGGAGCTTGCCGTGATCGCCGCTGCATCGCCAAAAGGTCATTATGTCAGTTGCCCCGGTTGCGGTGAAGAACTGCGGATTCATACCAAGTACCGCAACTTGAAGGTACAATGCAAACACTGCAGCAAGCCCTTTACGTACTCTCCGCTGGTAGTCATCAAGGCGTTCTACGCTCAGTGCCCGCACTGCAAGAATGAATTGCGTGCCGCGATGAAATACATTGGCAACAAGGTGGTGTGCAAACACTGCGACGGCCATATTCAACTGATGCCGGAACCGCCGTAGTGAGACACGACCAAAACTTTCCTGCGGCGAACCGCCCTGCTCTCTCTGTCGTGGTGCCGGTCTTCAATGAGCAGGACAGTCTGGTTCAGCTGATTGATGAACTGAACGCTGGTA
>JANOUN010001221.1:0-2218 GCA_031416875.1 Planctomycetota bacterium
GGCGGTTGTGCGTTCAGATCGGCCGAACAACGCCAGAAAATACGAATCGACGCCGGGATCAGGCACCTGAATCGCCCGAACTCCCAGTGGATAGCCGGTAAACTGTTCGGGCACTCCTGTGGCCTGGCAGATGGCGTCCAACAGGACTTCCGCAGGCAGCCGGCGGGCATAAAAGTGCGAATAGAACTGTGTGTCGCGGTAATTGGATTCGCGCGAGTCAGCCGCCAGCTGGTACGTGCGGGAGTTCATGATCAATCTCATCACGTGCCGCAAATCGTAGCCGCTGGAGACAAATTCCCCGTTCAGCGTATTCCAGAGCGGTCGATTCGACGGCGGATTGGTCGCTCGCAAATCATCCACCGGCTCGACCAGACCGACACTCAGGAAATGTTTCCAGAGCCGGTTCACCATGGCACCGGAGAATTGTTCATTGTGTGGATCCGTGAGCCAGTTGACCAAAGTCTGCCGTGGGTCGTCGCCGGGCGGAATGGCATTTTTGGATCGATCCAGGGGTTGCGGGGCGAGTCGCTGTCCGGTACGCGGTTGTGACACTTCAACGGGACTTTTGCGAGATTCTTCGGCCTGCCGGGCGAGATCGGCAATGCGTTTTTCTGCCTCATCGACTTTCTGCGCATCCCCGTTCTGCTGCTGCAAAGTTTGAAGTTCGACTCGCTTGTTCTGCAGTTCCCGCTGCAGGTTGAGCAAGTGTCGAGTGCCAACGACCAGTTCCGTGCCACCTTCTTCCGCCTTCTTTCGATCCAGGGTCACGCGGGAAAAGAAGCTGACGAAGTGGTAGTAATCGTCCTGCGTGTATTTCTCCAGCGGGTGATTATGACAGCGGGCACAGCCAATCCGAGTGCCGAGGAACGCCTGCGCCACCGAATCGGCGACTTCGGACTGATCCGCGTCCTTCTCACCGACCGTCACAATGTAGAAGCCGACCGCAGGCTCCTGATCGCACGAACCTTTCGCCAGCAGGACAGACGTGGCGATGTCGCGCCAGCTGGTGCCAGCAGCAAGCTGGCTTCGCAACCACTGGTGCATCGCACGCACTCCCTTCGCGCCGCGGACATCGTGATCGCGTTCTTTGCGATTCTGCAGGATATCACCCAGCTGCAACGCCCAGAAATCGACGAACTCAGGTCGTTCGAACAGCCGCTCGATCAATCGAGTCCGTTTGTGCGGATCTGCATCAGACAGAAAGTCACGAACTTCGGCAGGCGTCGGCAGCGTGCCGATCGCATCCAGCGACGCACGACGAATAAAGGTCGCATCATCGCACAGCGGCGATGGCTCAATCCGCAGCGCCGCCAGCTTGTTGAACACATGCTCGTCGATGATATTATTTCGTTCTGCATGTAATCGCGGATCAACCGGTTCTGCATATGGCGTCGTCACCGTCGCGATCTCAACCTGATCCTTGAACGAAGCCCGAACAACGGACTCGCCGTTTCGCAGCGCTTTCACCAGTCCGGACGGTGCCACTTCAAGAACACCTGAGTCGCTTGACGCAAACTGTGTCAGCCAGGTGACATCTCTGCGCTGGCCGTCCGAGTAAATTGCCGTCACTGCCAGCTGATTTGATTCATCAGTGGCCAGCGTGGAGTTTGAGGGCGACACTTCAATCCGCAGCAGCGTTGCTTCATCAGTTCGCGGGCCGGGGGCGCCGGCTGCGATCCAGTCGGTCAGAATCTGTGCGGCCTTTCCGCCTGGTTCCAGTCGCTGACCACCGCCATGCGGAATCAGGTTGGCCGCTTTGCGAACCAACAGGCTCTCGTCCGGTGACGCGGCATTAATCCGTCGCCCCAGCGCTTCCCGTGTGATCGTGGAATGATCCAGTTCGGGTGCATACCCGCGGAGCGACAATCGAAAGCCGTTCTGCCCCGCCAGTTTTCCATGACATCCGCCCGAATTGCAGCCGAAGCGAGTCAGCACGGGAACAACATCGTGATTAAACGATGTCTGTTCCGCGGCATCCGCAGGTATCGCCATGCCGATGCAGGCGAGACTGATCAACACGGCGATCCGACTGAGACTGGACGTCATACATTCTTACCCGTGTATTCTTATGACCCGTAATGTCGATCGTTTACAGATGGTGATGATATGGTACGGATGAATCCAAAACAATTTCCGCAGGAAGCAAATGACGCAGAAAAGCGCATCAGTGACAGTGCACCAGGAGTCTGTCTGAATACCGTGGTTCTTGTGAGCGGCA
>JANOUN010001222.1:0-4252 GCA_031416875.1 Planctomycetota bacterium
AGTGGATCACGATGCCACAGCCGGTGGTGCTGGAGCACTGGCCGGCTCAGCCACTGCCGACCGACGGAGCATTCACGAGCATCGGGGCGTGGCGAGGGCCGAATGGGCCGATCGAATACAAGGGGCACACCTATGGGCTCCGCGTGCATGAGTTCCGAAAATTCGTTGGCCTTCCGTCGCTGTGCCCGGAGACACGGTTCGAGATGGCGCTGGGCATTCACCCCGGCGACGCGAAGGATATTGCCATGCTTCGCGAACAGGGCTGGTCGCTGGTCGATCCAAAAGTTGTTTGCGGAGGCCCGGCCGAGTACCGCGACTACATCGCCCGCTCGAAGGCAGAGTTCATGATTCCCAAACAAATGTATGTGGATACCAACAGCGGCCTGCTGAGTGATCGCAGTGTGTATTATCTCGCCAGCGGCCGACCCGTGCTGGCTTGAGACACTGGAATCCGCGATTTGTATCCGACAGGTGAAGGTCTGCTGACCTTTTCAACGCTCGAGGAAGCGGCGGCGGGTGTCGAGGCGATCAACCGGGATTATGCGCGGCACTGTCGAGCGGCACGCGAGTTGGCAGTAGAGTTCTTTGATTCTGACAAAGTGCTGGCGAAATTGCTGAGCGATCTCGGTGTGGCGTGATAGTGACTGGAGTGTTGACTCGATGAGTGTGCTTATCGTGGCCGGAGCGCTGGCCAATAAATACAGGAATGGCGGCGGGACATGGGAGCGGATGAGCTGGGCCGTCGGGCTGCGGCAGTTGGGGTTTGATGTGTACTTTGTGGAACAGATCGCGCCGCAGTCGTGTGTTGATGCCGCGGGAGCAACAACGAGTTTTGACGACTCAGTGAATCTCGCCT
This sequence comes from Planctomycetota bacterium, assembly GCA_031416875.1. Lineage (GTDB taxonomy): Bacteria > Planctomycetota > Planctomycetia > Planctomycetales > Planctomycetaceae > SXXK01. The sequence goes on from JANOUN010001222.1 coordinate 857, forward strand.
GGTTCAATTCGGTCACCACATGGTTTGGCATGGCTGACCGTTCGGCACTGATCTATGGCGGCGGCGAGCAGTGTGCCGGAATGCCCTGGCCCCGACTGCTGGAAATGGCCGAATCAGCCGCACTGCTGGTGAATCTGAGCGGCCACCTGACCATTGCACCGCTGCTCGACCGCATCCCATGCAAAGCGTATATTGATGTGGATCCCGGCTTCACACAGTTCTGGCACGCCGATCCGAGTACAGCCTTCCACGTGGGCGGGCACGAGCACTACTTTACGATTGGCGAAAACATCGGCTCGCCCGATTGTCCCATCCCCACGGGCGGTCTGCATTGGCGGCCGATACGGCAACCGCTGGTACTCGATCAGTGGCCCGTTGTGGACTCGCAAACTGTAGCCCGCTCTCGCCGAGAGCGGTCGGTACGGGCATCGCTCGCCGAGAACGCGAGTCTCGATGAGAGTCACCAACAGAATGCGACTCTCAGCGCGAGTCACCAACACAACGCGAATCTCAGCGCGAGTCACCGACAGAATGCGACTCTCGGCGAGAGTCGGCTACGTTTCACGACGATAGCCAGCTGGCGCGGTGGTTTTGGTCCTGTGCAGGCAGATGGGAAAATCTATGGCTTGAAGGTTCACGAATTCAGGAAGTTGCTGGAACTCCCGCAGCGTGTTTCAGCGACGTTCGAAATTGCCCTCGACATTCACCCGGCGGACCACAAGGATCGTGTCGCGCTGGAGCAGCACGGTTGGCAGCTCTCCGATCCTCGCGAAGTCGCCACTGACGCGTCCGCCTTTCGGCGCTATGTGCAGCAGTCCGATGCTGAGTTCTCCGTGGCTCAGGGCATCTACGTGGATACGAACAGCGGATGGTTCAGCGATCGCAGTGTCCGGTATCTGGCCTCGGGCAAGCCGGTTCTTGTGCAGGACACGGGCTTCGGCCGTCATTTGCCGGCGGGTAAAGGCCTGGTGACGTTCCGCACGCTCGACGAGGCCGTGGCCGGGGCCGAAGCGATTGCTGGCGATTACGAATCTCACTGCCAGGCGGCCCGCGAGATTGCCGAACGATACTTCGATTCGGACAAAGTGCTGGGTCGGTTGCTGGAGGAGGTCGGCGTCGCGCCGTAGTTCTGCCATGTTGCGAACGAAGCTGAACATCATGGTGAGCGGCATGATCGCGGCCGATCCGCATCAGGGGGGCGCGATGTGGCCTGCTTTGCAGTATGTGCTGGGGCTGCGCGAGCTGGGGCACCGCGTGACGTTCGTGGAGCCCATCAAGCCAGCGTCGATTCAGCCGTGTGGAGCGGTGCTGGAAGATTCAAACAACGCCGGTTACCTTCGGAAAATCGCCTCACAGTTTGGTTTGCAGGATTCGGCGGCGCTGTTGCTGATGGACTCGCGAACAACAGTTGGGCTTTCCTATGAGCGGCTTGCTGAGACTGCCCGGCAGGCCGATCTGCTGATCAACATTTCCGGAATGCTGACTGACGAGAATTTGCTGAGCAGAATTCCGGTGCGTGCTTACCTGGACATTGATCCGGCATTCGTGCAGCTGTGGCATACGCAGGGGATCAATATGCGGTTTGAGGGGCACACCCACTTCGTGACGATTGGCCAGGCCATCGGCGAAAGTGACTGCCCGTTCCTACCTGTGGCATCAATTGGATCAGGACTCTGCAGCCGATGGTGCTGAGTCACTGGCCGTTGGCAGAAACAATCACCTGGGATGGACTCACCACGATTGCAAACTGGCGCGGCTACGGCTCGGTCGAACACGAGGGCGTTCACTACGGCCAGAAGGCGCATTCGCTGCGGAAGTTCTTCGACCTGCCATCTCGCACACAGGAGAAGTTTTTCCCGGCGATCTGCATTCATCCAGGCGAAGTGGCGGACATTGCCGAACTGGATCGCTTTGGCTGGCAGCGACTCGACCCGGCGCAGGTAGCAGGGACGCCGCGCGCCTATCAGGAGTTCATTCAGGGATCAAAGGCCGAGTTTGGAATTGCGAAGAGCGGGTATGTGTTGTCTCGTTGCGGCTGGTTCAGCGATCGCAGTCTCTGTTATCTCGCGTCAGGCAGGCCGGTGATTGCCCAGGACACGGGATTGCAGCCTTACGTGCCGTTCGGAGCCGGGTTGTTTGCGTTTCAGTCCGCTGACGATGTGCTGGCCGCCATTGACACGATCAACAGCGACTATCAAAAACACCAACGAGCGGCCCGGGACCTGGCGGAAGAGTATTTTGACTCGAAAAAAGTCCTTATGCTGCTTTTGTCACGCTTGGGCTTCGGTTGACGGGCTCGAAAAAATGTTCAACGACATATATCGTGCGCGGCACAAAAATCGATGATGATCCGAGGAAAATCAACTGACCAGAGCAGGGAAGCACAATCAGGACGGGACGCCATGTGTTCAGTGCCAAAGGCACACAATGTGAAAGCCCAGGGCAACGCCCTTGGAAAATGCGAAACGAATGTCTCAAGCCCCAACGGGGCGAAAGGATCGTGTCCTGCTTACGCCCTTTCAGGGCTTTCCTGCTCAAGATTGCCTGTTTCCTGGGGCGATGCCCCAGGCTTTCACATGGTGCCGCGTTGCGGCAAAACCCTTCGGACACGCCAGCCGTGGTGACGGAACAAAAACCGGATCAACAAACCACCCCAATAAACTTAACTTTTGCGCAGCCCAGGCCGGACCGAGCAACGCGAGTTCCGGCAGCGTCGAATTGCCGGAACTCACTCCGTTCGGTCCGGCCTACTGCTCTGTCAACAATGAAACGCGGGGTTGTGGCTTGGAAAAGGGGTCAGCAACACTTTTATGTCGACCATTCTTCAATGGCAATCCGGTCTTCCACCCGATCGCCGGGGTAGAGAATGACGCGATCTCCTTCCTTCAGGCCTTTCAAAACTTCGGCCTCGTTATCATTGCGATGGCCGAGTTCAACGCGCACAAGCCTGGCGCGATTGCCGTTTACCAGGAACACGGCCCAGCTTTCTCCGTCACGAAACAGCGCGCCAGTGGGGACTGTGAGCACATCGGCAGACTCCCATTCGACAATGGCTGCCTCGACGCGATAACCATCACCAAGCGGCGGGCGTGCCTCCGGTGGATCGACAAAATCGATGATCACGTTGACTCGCTGTTCCTCAATACCAAGTGCCGACACCTTAGTGAAGGCAGACGGTTCAATCAGCCGCACTCGGGCCGCAAGGGGTTCTCCTTCGTAAAGCTCCAGCGACACGCCGCGCAAGGCATGCACGCTCACCTCACCCATGCGATATACCTTGGTGATATCGCTGGTAGAAAACACGGGCGCAGCGACTGATGAAGCCGTGGTCGTCATTGACGTGTGCCGGGCAGGACCGCCGAATTGTTGGTGGCTTGGAAAAGGGGTCAGGAACCA
>JANOUN010001223.1:0-6965 GCA_031416875.1 Planctomycetota bacterium
TGAAACACCGGATGCGATGAAAGAAGTCACGGCGATTCTGGTCAGGACTCGACCTGACACACCTTTCGATTCCTTAAGCCTGACATCCGAACTGCAGAAGGGATATCAGGCGATGGCCGTGAATCCCGTGCGACCGATTCAAAAACTGGTCACCGGGCTGCTGGGGAATATCCAGAAAGCACTGGTGGCACTGACAGCCATCATTATTCTGGTGTCCGGTGTCGGGATTTTTGTGAGCATCTACAATTCAATGTCGGATCGTCGTCGCGAAATCGGCATCATGCGCGCGCTCGGAGCCGGTCGGATGCATGTCTTTGGCATCGTGCTTTCCGAGTCAACGTTGCTGTGCGTCGGTGGCGGAGTGCTGGGCTGGGTGATCGGGCATGGTCTGGCCGTCATCGCGGCACCCTGGTTGATTGAAAAGACAGGATTGCTCATTAACCCCTGGGCCGTCAACCCGTGGGAAGCGACTCTGTTTCCGGTTCTGGTGGGACTCGCCGCTCTGGTCGGATTCCTGCCGGCAATGACAGCCTATCGTACAAACGTGGCTGATGCGTTGAGTTCGTAATAACAACGGATATGCAGGATGGACATTCATGTCCGTCTCATCGCGGTGAAATGCCTCCGGAACGAAGGTCTTTGATTCGACTGTTATGCTTTTGACCCCAACGGCCACGGGGACTGTCGTTTTAATCGTTTAACGGCAAGCCGCAGGCGTCGTTGCCGTGTTTCGCCTGCGCCTGCGGCTCGCCGTTAAACGAATTTGCTGACTCTGTGATCCTAAAACGACAGTCCCCAAGCCGGATGGGGTCTTCAAGGGCCATGTCAAACAGTCGAAGTAGGCAGAAGAGGTTAATCCAAAGTGGCACGCCACATGACAGAATCTCGGACATGAATGTCCAAGGTACGTGAATCGCAGTCCTTGACCGCCAGCAGAAGCAAACTTCACGCCAGATGTTCGCGCACCGCCTGCGTCGTTGGCGAATGGATAATTCCGCGTTCGGTGATGATGGCGGTGATCAGTTCAGCCGGGGTCACGTCGAAGGCCGGATTGTAGACCGTGATGTTTTCAGGGGCCGTGCGCGTTCCGAAGCCGCAGGTCACTTCTTCGCTGGCGCGCTGCTCAATCGGAATACTACTCCCATCCGGAAGACTCAGATCAAACGTACTTGAAGGGGCTGCCACGCAGAACGGGATGCCGTGATATCGAGCCAGAACGGCGACACCGTAAGTTCCGATCTTGTTTGCTGCATCTCCGTTCGCGGCAATGCGATCTGCACCCGTGATCACGATCTGGATCCGGCCTTCCTTCATCACCTGGGCGGCCATGTTGTCGCAGATCAGCGTTACGGGGATTCCTCGCTGTTGCAGTTCCCATGTCGTCAGACGCGCACCTTGAAGCAGCGGGCGAGTTTCATCAGCGAAGACATGAATGTCCTTCCCGTCGGCGGCGGCCTGAAACATCACAGCGAGAGCTGTGCCGTCTCCGGCGGTTGCCAGACCACCCGCGTTGCAGTGCGTCAGGATTGACATGCCGGATTTGAGCAGTGTGCTTCCATTTCGCCCTATCGCCGAACACATCGCCTGATCTTCCAGTTCAATGCGACGTGCCTCTGCCAATAATCGATCATGGATCTCAGCCGCGGAAAACCCATCATGATTGCGGGCAATCGCCTGCATGCGGTTCAGCGCCCAGAACAGATTCACCGCCGTCGGACGGCTGGTTGCCAGATACGACGCAACGCGATCAACTTCCCGCAGGAATTCATCGACCGTGGCATTGCGAGACACCTGCAGTCCGATTACCAAGCCGTACGCCGCCGCCACACCAATCGCCGGCGCGCCACGCACTTTAAGAACTTTGATGGCGTTCCAGACGTCCATTGCGGTCGTGCAGATGATGTTTTCAACGTGCTGTGGCAATCGAGTCTGATCGAGCAGTTGCAACTGCCCGTTGGCGTCGCCGGTCCAGCAGAGTGTTTTGTACAAAGTGATTGACCCTATTCATTCCGTGGAGGTTCAGGACGCGGTCCACGCGGTTCCGGTGGTCCTGAGCCAGGTATTCCGAACGTGAAGCCAGACGTCGAAGTGATGCCAGGTTGCGATCGTTCGAAGAACCATTTCAACTCCTGCGGCCCCTTGTTGAGCGCACTTTCAAGTTCATCAGCATCTTCGTAGCTGTCCACCACTGTCTGGATCTCGCTGATAATGCGGTCTGTGTCGTCGTTCCGGGGGCGTTGTTCCATGACCCAGAGTTGCCCAACAAGTCCCAGTAGTTTGAGATGACTCTTTTCCGGTCCGAGTTCACTGGCGTCCGCGATCTTACGAAATTCTTCCAGTGCCTGTTCGGTATCCGGCACCGCGCCCGCCATCAACGAGATGCCCAGTCGCAGCCTCGCGAGATCGGCCAATGGACTGTCATTGAAGTTTGAAATGACGGCTCGCCATGCGGCAGTACGCATCGGATTCCGCATCGCGACGGCAAATTGCGCTTCCACCGTCTTTTCTTTGTTGATGGCCGGAGTCTGTACTGGTTCAGGAATTCGAACGGGCTGCTCCATCCGCCGCCCCGCAACAAACGAGACGACGAGGACGGCAAAGAAACCGAGCGAGTACTTCTTTGCTTCCGCCAGCCAAGGTACCCATTGACCAAACAAACTGTTGGTGGCTCCCAGTCTGGTATTGATCGGGACGGCATCCAGACGTCTGAGTTCAGCTTCCAGTTCCGTTGGATCCTGATACCGATCGGCAGGCTTCTTCTGCAGCATACGATGGATGACAGCGCACAGATCTTTCGGCAAGTCGGCTCGCAGCGTATTCAGCGGTGCTGGTTCTTCTTTCAGGTGTTGCACGGCGACCGTCATCGCGTTTTTGCCAGGAAACGGCGGCTGTCCGGCGAACATGTGATAGCAGGTGACGCCAAACGAATACTGGTCGCTGCGATGATCCAGTTTCTCCCCCTGAATCTGCTCGGGGCTCATGTACCATGGCGTTCCCATGGTGGTTCCGATTTGCGTCAGATTCATTTTTGGACTGGAAGGCTGGTTCAGCTGAGCCAATCCGAAATCCGTGACCTTCGCGATGCCACCACGAGTCACCATAACATTTTCGGGCTTTACATCGCGGTGCACAATGCCGGCTTCTGCCGCCGCATGCAGGGCGGCAGCGATTTGCTGCATCCATTTCAATCCCGTTCCGTAGTCGGGAGTGCCGTGCTTTCTGATCCACTGGCTGAGATTCAGTCCTGCAACGTATTCCTGCACGATGTAACTGATGTTACCTTCACGGCCGGTAGTGATGATCTGCACGAGATTGGAATGACTTAAACCGCCAGCCGCGCGGGCTTCCTGTTCGAATCGCTTCAGCAAAACACCACTGTCACGACTGATGACGTCATTCTTCAGAATCTTCACGGCGACATTGCGATGGAGTGACGTCTGCTCTGCCAGATACACGTCCGCCATGCCGCCACTGCCCAGTCTCCGCAACAGCAGGAATTCGCCGATTCGCAGATTGCTGAGATCACCCGAGGGTTGGCTTAAATTATCAGATGCTTCGTCGGTTGCCATAAATCATGTTCAGCCTTGCGGAAATCTTTTTCCAGAGTGCCCTGACAGTCCGTCCCGGGATCACCTCCGAATCCGCAGGATATTTCAGTTCTCCGCCGTTGTCAGTCGTAAACGCGGCACGGGGACAAAAGATTCGGTCGAATCGTGAGAAGATTTCGATGGCGAGCGGGATGCGTCAGCTTCCCGGTACTTTGCGATTTCAGCTCGTGCAGGAATTGCATACCTGCAGGCTGGCGCCCGCCGCTCGCGGAGTTTGATTTAATCCGACTTCTACGTGGGGTAAGCTTCCAGCTTGCCTTCGCTGTATGAAAACTCACTGCTTTTTGAGAAACCTGACAAGCTGGAAGCTTATCCCACCCTGACAAGCTGGAAGCTTATCCCACCTTAAATCAACACCCCGCTCGCATTGGGGTTGTGGGCGAAGCCCGCGACACGATATTACCAAGGACCACGGAGAGCAGCAGGATCTCGCGGCGACTCCACCGGAACGTGTGGCAGCGTTGGCTGCAGAATGGGACGCCCGAGCGATACGTGCAAACGTTTTGCCGCTGGGAACATGGAAGAAGACCGCGACCAGTGGATTTCAGTAGTCGCGGCTTTCTGATCCCGCGACTGACACAGGAATTGCCCGGACGCGGGTGCTACTTTTGTGGATGCAGTTCGATCGTCTCAGTTTCTTCCAGAGTCACGCCATCGTGGCCAATGGGCTTGGTGGATGTGCGGGAATCGCCTTCCGGTGACACGAGCATAGGCTGGTCGATATTCGGTGTTGTACCGGGAGATTTGGTCTGCCCCGTTGTCCCGTTGGCAACGCCGCTGCCACTCAATGGCGGCACATTATTGCCGGAGATCAGCACCAGAACGGCCAAAGCCATTGCCGCGACGGACGCTGCCACCGCGACAAAGCGGACGGATCGAGGTCGCCGTTGTTCAACTCGACCATTGGGAGTCACTGTCGATGTTGCCACGGTCGCAGTTGCCAATTGATTTCGACGCAGCGGCTGATTCAATTCGGTCGGAACTTCCAGGTGAAAAAAATCACGCAGCAAAGAATCCATCTGATCATCAGACGGCATTCCACTCTGAACGCGGTCGGCGGAAGAATTGTCACTCATAATCAAATCCTCGTTCCACAAGAATTTCAGCGAGACGGCGTCGTGCCCTCGACAATCGCATATCAATTGCAGCCGGGCTGCAATCCATCACAGTCGCTATCTGAGCGGCTGACCAGTCCATCGAATACTTCATGACCAGAACTTTCCGGTCATCTTCATTCAGTACACTCAGAGCCCCGCGGACTTGTGCCTGTTTTTCAGACAGCGCCAACATGTCTTCCGCAGAATCTCGTTGTCCGGTGAATTCGTCCAGACCCGGCAGGAGGCGACAGGAATTGCTCTTTTTTCGAGCCACATCCCGTAACCAGTTCTGCCCGACCCGCAACAACCATGCCCGCAAATCGCGAACAGGTTCCCCTTTGTAATCGTAGTAACGTAAAAAGGATTCCTGCACCGCGTCGTACGCGCGCTCGGGATCACTGCACATCGCGTAAAACAAAGCCCACAATTCGCGGGAATGTGTACGGTAGTACTGTTCAATGATCTGACCGCGATCCGGTTCAGAATCCATGTCTTGTTCAGAACTCGCGTTCGTCATGCAGAAACCCTGCTGACGCAGTTCAAGTTCATTTCGATGCAATTTGCTGGCATTTTTGTGCCCTGCTGCGGGTAAGGACGAGTCAAAACACGGGATCTAACAGGAAAACCTGTCGGTCCGGACGTCGAATCGGAAGTCTCCCCACTTCCGCCCGCAAGTTCAAGCAACGCCCGCAGGTTGGTCATTCCTGTCCCCGCGAGTCGTTCAACGTGCTCCGTATCCGATACCGGTCAACCGGTCCCGGAGATATCAAAAGTCGCGCAACAGCGCGGATTTCAATCCTTCCACTCGGTCAGCGAAAGCGACAAAGCCAGTGGGGCACCTCGCTCGAAGAATTCTTAGGTCAGCAATCAACGCGACTGAAGAATACAAGTCCCGAATTCGCCAATCTCTGCCTGCAGCGTCACTCAAAGATCGGCAAACCTTTTTTGGATCAGAAATCGCTTCTGGATCTGGCTGCATGTCGACCCTGGTTGCCAACACACTCGACAGGGCAACATGGTCGGCAAGAAACCATGCGTCAAATGACCGAACCGCGATGCCGACAGCTCGCGGAAACGAAGTCAACCTCGCCTCCTGAGCGTACGTCGCAGACTTCAGGCGAGTATCGTCACCATCATGATCCATGAGAATCACAACGGCGTCGAACCCTTCGCGTTCCGCAAACTGTACGATGCCGATGAACTTTCGTCCAAGCCGATCACCTTTGCCCGCGTGCGTGTGCCCCGCAATTTCTCGACTCCGCTTGACGGTCGCCTGCATGTCGATTCCGTCACCAAGCAGCCGACGCACCAGAGTTGTCAGTGCCGCATCCGCATGACCGCCAACAAGTTCGTGTACACCTTCAGCGACAATCAGGACAGAACACTTCACTTTGTGTCCTCACGGGAATGCAATGGTTCAAGTTCTCCCGTCCAGATTTCACCCAGTGAAAAGACGCTCAGGCTGCGTTCGACTTCCGGGATTGTATCGAGTCGCGTCAACACGACATCACCGTTTTCATTTCGATGGCACCAGGTCACTTCTTCAGGTTGAAATGCATCGACCAGATAAGGCGAATGGCTAGTCATGACAATTTGTGTTTCCGGATGACGCTCCACCAATCGCCGCAGGATCCTTACGATGTCGCCTACGCGATTCGGGTGAATTCCATTTTCGGGCTCTTCGATCAGCAAAACTCTGGGCGGTTGCGGGAGATACATCAGGGCCAGGTAGCCGAGAATGTAAAGCATACCTTCGGCCGCCTGAGAAGCAGGAAGATCGCGATCTGTATTCTTCAGTCGAAACACAACCTGCTTGCCGGCCGACGGCTGCAACGTCAATGTTTCGTCCGATTGATCGACGGGAGAGTTGAACCCTTGTTGCTGCACAAGGGCAATGGTTCGGACATTGGGAAAGATCTGCGTGAACTCTCGTTCGAGGGCTGCAAAACTCTCGCGATCGTAATTCAGCAAATCGTCAATTAACGTCGGAAGTCCGAAGCCGTTGCCTTCGAGGCGAAACCTTCGTTCTGGATTGAGTGCAGTTGGTAAGGCCAAATTGCGAGCTGTCCACCGGAGGTACCAGCATCCACCGATTGCTTCACCGACTTGTTCGGCAAATGGCCATCCAGGCTGCAGGACAGCATTCGCGCGTTGGTTAGCACTTCGGCGGGCGTAGTCCGACAGCGTATTTTCGGCGCTGATATTGGTTTTGGAGTGATTGGCTCCTTGTATTACGACAGCGGCGATCCATTGAACTTGG
>JANOUN010001224.1:0-1583 GCA_031416875.1 Planctomycetota bacterium
AGCAGAAGCCTGCCGTCAGAGTTTGATTTTTATTTGGCCACCTACCGGGCTGGTCAACATCTGCGGTATCCCGAGTCGCCAATTGCAAAGACAGTTTCACGCGACGGCGCGGTGTTTGCCGTTGTTCGCGCGAACAAGCCGAAGCTCCGGGGCGACACAGGCCGCCAGAATAGGGTTGGCAGTCAATGAACGAAATAGCGTTTCGGGACGAGAAATGAGTCCGAATTCGATCTGCAGCGAACGTCACATATGGCACCACGTCTGGTGGCGTCTGTCGACAGGCGTCGTTCTTCTTGGGCTTGCGTTCTGCTATTGTCCACTGTTGACGCCGGACTTCGGTCAGGATTACGCAGCCGCTCGCGGCTGGCGTCAGGGGAATGATCCGAACGGCCGCACCGTTGACCTGTTAGGCGACTGTTGCCCGTCACTCTCGCACTCATACGCGGATCTCATGCCGGACATGCAGACGGCCCATCCACCGATGGCCACTTTGCTGGCACTTCCACTGTCCGTTGTGAGCTGGCCGACCGCCAGAACGGTCTGGATGCTGCTGAGTTGGTGCGCTGTTCTGGCAGCATGGCAATACCGACAGGTGGCGATTTCAGTATGTATTGCAACGGTACCGCTGTGGGTCTTTGTCCTTGGCCTCGGAACTCACGAAGCATTGTTGTTTTTACTTCTGGCTGTGACGTTTTCGGCGGACGAACGGCATTCAATGCTGGCTGGCATACCTCTCGGGTTCAGCATCGCCTTAAAGGTGTATCCTGGCCTGTTGCTGGCAGGATTTGCGGCCAACCGAAGATGGGGTGCTGTCTTCATCTCGCTGGCAACTGGTCTGGGACTCGTACTACTCAGCGAAATCATCCTGGGGCCAGGAGTGCATCGCGCGTGGCTGCGCTACGTACCAGTGAATGCAGCCATCTTCGTGGACGACGAACGCAATGTATCGCTGATACGCATTCTTCATCTGATGTTGCCGCATGTGTCTCCCGTCGTACTTTCGGGAATCCTTGCCGCCGTCCTGACTGTTCCGCTGCTGCGACCGCGAGGCAAGTCCGTTAAGTTCGAGCAGTTTGTGCCGATCATGTTGCTGGCTTCCCCCCTGGCATGGCGCTACTACTGGACGGCTCTGTCGCTCCAGCAACTCCGCAGATTCGATTTGCTGTGTTTGTTTCTGCCGCCGACAATCCTGCTGCTCGGATTGGCGGGCCTGATACCGGACACCGGTTGGAATCGCTGGTCGCAGTCGATCATGGTGCTGTTGGTTCAATTACCGCTGCTGATCGTTGCACTCCGTCTCTGGTACAGCGCCGTGATTGCCGCGCGTCAACCTCCGTAACCGGTCGATTGTAAACATCAGGACAGAGCTGACTCATTGGACTTCGCCGTGTTTGTCAGAAGCTCAGTCCGGACCAGGGTTTCCGTCGGACTTTTCCTCCGACCCGGACAAGCCCGACGGAATTGCAGATCAGGCACAAAGTGGCGTGAGGATGTCCAATCAAAGTGCAACAATTGTTATCTCCCGGAGAACCTGAATGCTCCGGCGTGCCACGAACTGGAAGTTCAAAAGCGGCCGCTTCGCG
>JANOUN010001225.1:0-12283 GCA_031416875.1 Planctomycetota bacterium
CTTTTCGCTACGCCGGTCGCGACTTTCGTTTGACCGATGTCCATGGTGAAGTGATCCGGGATATTCTGATGTAGTTGCCCGATTCGTTGACCTGCCGGGGGCGTGTCGGGTAGTCTGAAGGATACGACAGGCAATCCAGGGCAAGGCGTTGCCAGTTATCGGTTCCCACAGATTTAAGAAACGGACGACAACGTTCCGGAGAAAAATGGCGATGACGATCAAACTGAATTACTACGCGGCAGCAGTCCTGATGCTCGTCGCGGTATCCGTGCTGAATGCGGCTGACGATGACAACTGGGTCAGGATCAAACTGGACGAACGATTTCGTTCCGAAGGTGTGGCGGCGGTCGATGTCAACAAAGACGGAGTTCTCGATGTCATTGCCGGCGATGTGTGGTACGAAGCACCGAAGGTCGGTTCGGAACAGCATGTCGATGGTACGGCCTGGAAGATTCATGAAATCCGGATGCCGGGGGAATTTGTGGCGGGTGTTGGCTACAGCAACAGCTTTGCCAACTTTTCCCACGACTTTAATGGTGATGGATTGCCGGATGCGGTCATCATCGGATTTCCCGGTGATCCGTATCATTGGTATCAGAATCCCGGCGTCGGTGAAGAAACGCACTGGAAAGAACATGTGATCTGGTCGAGTGCCTGTAATGAGTCGCCGGAATTTGAAGATCTGAATGGTGACGGAATTCGTGAGATCATTATCGGATCACAGCCGGAGGCTCAGATGGGCTTCAACGTCATTCCTGCCCCCGACAAGTCTGGCGAAACTTTTGCATTCCATGCGGTCAGTCCACCAGGCGAACCGAATGAAAACGGGACGTTCAAGTATTACCACGGCCTGGGTGCTGGTGACATGAATGGCGACGGACACCGTGACGTGTTGATTGCCCACGGATGGTGGCAGAATCCGGGCGATATCCTGAGCGGCAAGACGTGGGACTTCCATCCGGTTCGCATCAAAACCGCTGAAGGCGAATCGCCACTGCCTGCGGTGTCGAACATCTACGCCGATGACCTCGACAGCGACGGCGATATGGATCTCTTCATCGCTTCGGCACACGCATTTGGCGTCTGGTGGGTTGAGAACACCGGCGACGGCCCGTGGACGCTCCACGAAATCGACAAATCGTTTTCACAGACGCATGCGGTGGAAACGGTCGATATCAACGGCGACGGGCAACTGGATTACGTCACCGGCAGCCGCTTTTTCGCTCACAATGGGGGGGACCCTGGTGAGCATGATCCTATCGTAATGTGCTGGTACGAAGTGGTGCGGGAAAAAGGTCGGGCTCCGAAGATCACGCCGCACCGCATTTCGGCTGGCCTTGGCACGGGCGTCGGGACGCAGTTCGAAATCCACGACATGAACAACGACAAGAAGCCGGACATCGTGCTGTCGAACAAGAAGGGCGTGAATGTGCTGCTGCAAAAGTGATGGCACAGGGGGCAGCTTGCGTTCACCGAAATCGAGTCCACCATGAATGCTTTACAAGAGGCTGAAAAACTTCTTTCGTCACTCACACGGGCGGAAAAAGCACAGTTGCTCCAATGGGTGATCACCGACATGGGTGATGCCTTTCCTTGTATCGAAAGCAGAATCGGAGTGTGTGGTGGCGAACCGTGCATCACCCGGACTCGCATCCCGGTTTGGGTCTTAGAACAAGCACGTCGTTTGGGGATCAATGAATCAGAGATCCTGCGGAGCTATCCGACGCTGCGTGCAGAAGATTTGGCTCATGCATGGGGTTACGTGCGAGCTCATCGTGTCGAAATCGAACAGCAGATTCAAGAGAATGAAAACGCCTGATCATGGCGCAGCTTTATTCGAATGAGAATCATTGTCTGTACGCTGGACGCTGATTTTGTTCGCCAGGCTCAACGAATCAGTGACGCTTTAGAAGAGCATTCCAGTCTGTACGGGAAACTCATCCGCGTAAACCGGCCAGCTCAATAAACGAAGGCGAACTACGCCGCGCCGCGCCGCGGTGCTGCGATTTCCTCGGGCTGTGCTGAGCTGCGTTGCACGATGCGCGAGGTGACCTGCCACAGGACTTCGCGCAGTTCTTCGCGGCTGGAATTCAGATGTTCGGTCAGTTGCTGCAGTTCCTCTTTCATCATCGTTGAGATTGTTTCGGATTCGCGCGGGGCTCTGAAGATTTTTTCGTGGATGCGCACGGCGTTCTGCTCGGTTTCGTAGAACAGTTCTTCGTACAGTTTTTCACCGGGTCTAAGACCTGTGAAGACGATATCGATGTCTTCAGGATATCGCTGGCCGGAAAGACGAATCATGTCTTTGGCAAGATCGATGATCCGCACCGGTTCGCCCATATCCAGAATCAGGACGTCGCCGCCTTCGCCCACAGCCCCGGACTGCAGAACCAACTGCACGGCTTCCGGAATCGTCATAAAATAGCGCAGCATTTCGGGATCGGTGACGGTGACCGGACCGCCTTCTTCGATCTGCCTGCGAAACGTCGGGACGACGCTGCCAGCCGAATTCAGCACGTTGCCGAATCGCACGGTGATGAACCGCGTTTTGGAACGAGTCGCCACCGAATGCAGATACTGTTCGGCGATCAGTTTCGTCGCGCCCATCACGTTGGTCGGTCGCACGGCTTTGTCGGTCGAGATCATCACAAACCGTTCGACCGAAAAGCGGTCGGCAACATCGACCAGCGTCTGCGTTCCGAACACATTGTTGCGCACGGCGGCCTGCGGATTGCTTTCCATCAGCGGCACATGCTTGTAAGCGGCCGCATGGAACACGACAGCCGGCCGATGCAGCATGAAGATGCGTGCCATAGCTTCTTTGTCGGTAATGTCTTCGACGATGAATTCCAGTTGCGGCAGAATTCGGGCAGGGTCTTTTCGCAGTGCGAGGAATTCCTGTTCCATCTGGAAGATGCCGAATTCGGACTGATCCAGCAGAATGATTTTTCGCGGGCCGAAATTCAGCAACTGGCGGCAGACTTCTGATCCGATGCTGCCTGAGGCTCCGGTCACCATGACGACTCGATTGCGGAGGAACGTGCGGATGCCGGCCATGTCGAGCTGATTGGGTTCGCGACGGAGCAGGTCGTCGATCGTCACTTCCCGCATCCGGAGTTCAAATCGGCCGGATGGAATCTCATCCACGGACGGAACGAGATGCGCGTTGACTCCGTTTTGCAGACACACTTCGCTCACTTCCCGCACTTCGCGGCCCGACAGACGGGACGGCATCAGCAGCACTTCTGCCCGCGTGTAGTTGATAATCGATTCCAGTCCCTGCGAGGCGTCATACACCGGCACGCCGGCGATCACCAGATTCGGTAACAGGTTGCCCGGCGACACGATTCCGACCACACGCAGTTTTTTGGAATTCGACTGAATCGAGGTCGTCATTGCCGCTGCTTCCGATCCATGTGCATAGATCAGCGTTCGGGAAGCATTGGAATTACGATGCGTGTTCCGCAATGTGCGAAGTGCCTGAGCCATAATGCGCGCTGATGCAATCGCACCGGCGGAGATCAGAGTATCCATTGCGATGACGCTGCGTGGAATTTGCGGCATGGTTTCATGCGCAATCTGCAGCGCGGAGATCAGGATTCCGCACACGAGGCAGAGTCCGGCCGACCAGGCAAGGTCGTAAATCGTGGAATACCGCATCCGCCGGCGCCAGTCGCGCGAAAACAGCACGACCGCAATTTTCAGCAGCACAAGGATGAGTACGCTGTCCCAAAACACGCCCATTGCGTATTCGTCCAGCACAAAGTCGAATCGCAGCAGCAAGGCGCAAAACAGCGATGCTGCAAAGATGACTGCGTAACAGCAGACGGCAATGGCCAGTCGCGTCATGACAGGTAACCAGCGATTTACAAGGAGAAGGAAGGAGACGAGATGTGCAGCAGAAGGGATTGAGAACGCTGCGAGGTAAGATCTTTGGACGGGAATCTGCAAGTTGCCGGAAGGCCGGAATTCACAGATCGGGGCGAAGGCAAGCGGCTGAGAACCGTTCGCACGCCAATAAGGCGAGCGGCAGAAAAGATGTTCCCAGTTCCGTAGCTGTATTCGCAAGAATTCAGCGAGACTCTGAATTCTTGCGAATTCAGCTACGGTACGTTCTTATCTGCCACTCGCCTAAACAACTCAAAAACGAACACACGAGAGCGGCGAAGTCTGCCGAATCCTCCGATTTGTGTCCAGACCAGCTTCCGGGCTGCAAAAATGCATCCAGGACCAAAAACTGGCCGAAGCGTTATTGCTGCCCGTGTCTCCGACGCGGGATTCCGGCAGGAAACGCAACCTGGACCAAAAAACAGGCTGAACCTGCAATCGGTTGCAAGTTCCCGGTGCTGTTTGGATAGAATACTCGGGCCATTCGGAACGCTGTGCATGCCGTACAGATGAACCGGGCTCGTCTTGTACAGGATCGATCGCGTGCGGTGTCCCTTTTGTAAGCATGACGAAACGAAAGTCATCGACTCCCGCAACAGTCAGGACTTTTCGATTCGCCGTCGGCGTGAATGCCTCAGTTGCGACCGGCGATTTACGACCTACGAAAAAATTGAAGAATCGCCGATCCGAGTCATCAAAAAAGACGGGACTCGTGTACCCTTCGATCGCGAAAAAATCCGACGCGGCGTCGAAGTCGCGTGCTACAAACGCCCCGTCAGTCCGGAACAGATCGACCTGCTGGTGGGCGACGTGGAAGCAGCTCTCTACGAAGACGGTGAGCGGGAAGTTTCTTCGCGCCGCATCGGTGAACTCGTCTTCAGTGCCTTGCGGGATCTGGACAAGGTCGCCTTCGTGCGTTTCGCTTCGGTGTATCGTGAGTTCCAGGACGTGCACGATTTTGTCGATGAGCTGCAGCCGATCCTGGAAGGTCGTCGTCGCGAAATGTGAGGCCCGCATTGCAGAATCCCGAACCGTCTTCTGAAACCGGATGCGTGTTGAGTGGATTCTGGAAGATTCCGGCGGTGCCCCGTTCACTCACCTGCGCGGCGATGCTGATTATCGGTGTGCGGCTTGCCGAAGACTGTGCTGTCCGCGAATTTCCGGTGCCGACTGTCGTGGCGGTCTTGTTCGCGTTCGCGGGGCTGTTGGCGGCGGCCATTCTGCATCGCGGTGGACGGATGCGGCTGGAGACGGCCGTTTTGCTCATGGCAATGATCGCCGTGGGTGTCGTGTTGTGGACCGTCCGCAGCCGCGTCGATGAAGGTCAGGACATCGCGCTCCTGGCAGCCACGCCCGAATTCAGCGACAATCCCGCAATCTGCATCATCGGCGATGTCGCGAACATTCCGGCGCTGGATATGCCCGCGGATTTAGCCAGCATGCCCGGTCACACAGATTCGCCTCGAACACTGCTGTTGCTGCAGTCAAGAGCTCTGATGCGTGGTGAAGAAGCGATCCGCGCGCGAGGTCTCCTCCGCGTTTTGATCGAAGGCGATGCGACTGAGCAACTGTCCTGGGGCGATCGGATTCAGCTGACAGGACAAATCGATCTTCCGGAACCAGCGAAGAATCCCGGGGAGTTCGATTTTGCGCGACTCATGCAGCGGCAAGGCATGTCGGCGATGGCGTTTGCGCGGCACCCGGCAGCGGCGCGCGTGATTCAGCCCGCGAGTGTCTGGAATCCGGAGCGCTGGCTCAATGTGTTTCGTCAGCAAACGGTGATACTGCTGCGCGACAACCTCAACGCTCCAAACCGCGCGACGGCAGAAGCGTTGCTCCTGGGAAATCGCGGTCATCTGTCCCCGGATGTGGAACGTGACTTCATTGCCAGTGGCACGATGCACTTACTCGCCATTTCCGGCCTGCATGTCGGCATCCTGTTTGTGTTCCTCGTTCGAGTGCAGAATCTGCTGCTGGTGTCACGAACCCGTTCGTTGCTGCTGGCCGGTCTGGTCTGCATCATCTATACGCTGCTAACCGACCTGCGCCCGTCTGTGATGCGCTCGACGTGTTTCATATTACTTTATATTCTGGGCCAGACACTGTATCGCGACATCCGTATGGGATCTCTGATCGGCGCGACAGTCATGCTGCTGGTCGTGCTGAATCCGTCGATCGCATTTGATATCGGAGCGTGGCTTTCCTTTCTGGCCGTCAG
Source organism: Planctomycetota bacterium (assembly GCA_031416875.1). GTDB lineage: Bacteria > Planctomycetota > Planctomycetia > Planctomycetales > Planctomycetaceae > SXXK01. Next base: position 6,107 of record JANOUN010001225.1, read on the forward strand.
CGCGCTGGGCTGGGTGTCGGAGCACGATTCGCCGCCGGAAGATCGAGCGGCCCCGCCGGATGCCGTCACGTGGCAGGATCGATTCCGCGAGCTGCGTGGACAGTCGTCGGAATGGCTGAGGCTGAATTACCGTCGGATGCTGGCCATCGCCGTGCTCACGGCACCGATCGTGGCGACTCAATTTCATGTGGTGTCGCTGGTGGGGATGGTCGTCAACATCCTGCTCATTCCGCTCACCACCGTCACACTGATCTGCGGCTACATGGCGATCTTTGTTGGGCTGCTTGTGCCGCCTGCTGCTTCGATCACAACGATTCCGTTCGACTGGATGTTGTCTGCATTGCACCTTGGCGTCTCGCTGTCGGCGGATGTTCGAGTCGGCTTCGTGATGATTCCCGATCTTCCGGCATGGTTTGTTCCGGTCTATTACGCATTGCTGGCGCTTTGCGTGATCGCTCGACATACCGTTGTGCGGCAAAGTTTTCGGATCAGTCTGCTGATTTACGTGATCTTCGTGTTTCGCACGATTTGCCGGGTGCCGGAGCATGAAGGGCTGACGTGCAGTGTGTTATCAGTAGGACATGGAAACGCGGTCGTCGTGCAGACTCCGGACAATCGCGTCCTGCTGTTTGACGCGGGTGCGATGCATCGCGGCGAACGGACGGCAGATACCGTCTGCCGGTTTCTCTGGAATCGCGGCTATCGCATGATCGATGCCATCGTGATTTCTCATCCCGATCTGGATCATTACAACGCCGTCGCCGGATTGCTGGAACGCCTGCCGGTCGGACACGTGTTTCTGACGAATGAATTTGTGCGGACGGAATCACCGACCGTAAAGAAAGTGCTGGATACCGTCTCCGCGCTGGGCGTGCCGGTGACGATCCTGAGCAGCGGTGACTTTGTTCCGTGCGAAGATCTGCACATTTCGTTTCTGAAGGCCGAGGCGGACCCAGCGTCAGGGCTGTCGGACAATGAGGCCAGTGTCGCGGCAATTCTGGAATATCGCGATCGCCGCATTTGTCTTCCGGGCGACCTTGAAGGACTGGGCCAGCTGAAACTGCTGCCAGGACTGCCGCCATGCGATGTTCTGATGAGTCCTCATCATGGCAGCCCGAACTCCAACGTGCCGGCGCTGGCAGCGGCCGTGCAGCCGACACATGTGATCGTGAGCGCTCGCAACGATCGCAGTCGCAGTCACATTGCCAGGATCTTTAGTTCTGCATTTGTATTGCACACGAGTACCGATGGCTGTGTCACGGTTCATGTGTCGCCAGACGGCGGACTGGACGTCGAGAGTTTTCGCGCGAAGAAGCAGGATTGAGTTGCGCAGGCGACGTCGCTCCGCCGACTCGCACTCCGCTTCACGCCCGTTCAAAAACAACGCCGCGCTCACCCAAAAATCACCCTGTTCGACTTCGAATTTCGAAACTCGGATTTCGAAATTCGAAAAAGTACCGCATCACTCGGCCAGAGTCCGGCACATGGTCTCCAGATGCACGGAAAGGTGGTCCCATGGATTTGGATGTTCTGCATCATTCAGTTTGTACGTGTCCTGTGTGACATAGATCCATCGCGTGTATCGTCTGCATGCCGTTCTTCACCGCGTCGTCCTGTCCGCTGCTTTGACGCGCGAGTGCCGCAAATACCAGCATGCCGACGAATACCATCGACCGCTTCACACACGCCATTCCAATTTGCATTCTGGAGTTCCTTAAATCGCAGAAGCACCGTTTTGAAAATGACTGCCCGCGAATGGACGCGAATTTACGCGAATAGTCGCAGGAGTCACAAGTGAGTGCGATTCGGTGCATCGCTTGATGACTGCTGAACATACGGTCGTGCGGCGAGATTCTGTCAACGTTTCTTTCTGGCTTCATTCGCGTCTATTCGCGTTGATTCGCGGGCAAAACCCACTGTTCAAAAACGGTCGAGCAACCGTTGCACCTCGCGCGGGCCGATATGAGGCGTTTGAACGTCACGCCACGGAGCGACGTGACACATTTGTCAGAACAGTGGATCGTTTGCAGCGAACTGGTTGGCAGTACAGTGATTTACAGTTCATCAGCAAGATTAGAACTGAGATTGGTTGCGAATCTTTCCATGGAGTCACCATCATGGGTTCCGAATCTCTCTATGAAGGCGACACATTCTTCCGCATGTCGTAGCGCCAACCAGCGATCAGCCGCGAATCAGGGAATTGCCAGCCTTTCCGCTTCTCAAAGGGACGAATTGATCGGGGCGATTTTCGGCTGGAATGGAAATCGAGGGGCGGGAGTGGTAACTTTTCGGGCATCGAAGGCGACAGTTTCGGTATGATTCGGCTTCGAAGGTTTTTTTTGCGGCGATCCATTCTTCGGACGATTGAATTATGTCAGTTCAGGCGATTGCAGGTGTGAGTCCGACTTCCGAAGCGCGGATCATGACGGAATTTCCGTCGGTTGCTTCCAGTGGAATCGGTCGTCTGATCGGTCGGCTCATGGACAGTATTCCCATCAGCATTTTTGGAGTGAAGCTGTCGTATCTCCTGTTCGGATTGCCGTTGGCACCGCTTGGGATGTTATTGTTTCTGTGGAACAGGCCATTCGGCGCACGGTACATCCTGACAAACCGCAGTGTGCAGGTTTGGTCGTCAATGGGGACTCAGCGAACCGCCGTGGTCGACCTGAATGACATTGCGGATGTCGAGTTGGATCAGCGTCCGGGGCAGACGTTTTTCCGTGCGTCCGACATCTGCCTGAAAGCCGCCAATGGCCAGACAATCGTCCGCCTGGCTGGCGTCTGCGATCCCGGTCCTTTTCGAAACGCCATCCAGCGGGCGATGGAATCTCGCCGACTCGTGCAGTCATCACTGGCGACGATTGCGGCTCGCAGGCAGGGTGCGTGAAGCGGAGCGGCACGCACCATTTGGGAAGCCTACAGACTGGTGTGTTTCGCTGACGCTGCACACACCCTACTGGAATTCATGAAATCAACAGCGCCCGAGCTGCCGGTAACGGTTGTGGACAGCGATCACATGGGAGCAAACTTGATGAGTACGGGATTTGGAATTGTCGGCACGGGAATGATTGCGCACTTCCACGCGAAAGCCATCCAGGCGATGCCAGGTGGGAGAGTCGCGGGGTGCTTTAATCAGAACGCAGATAAGGCGAACGCGTTTGCAGCGGAGTATGGCTGCAAGGCGTATTCAACACTGGATGAACTGCTCGCCGATCCGGAAGTCGGAATTGTCACGATCTGTACGCCGAGCGGAGCGCATCGGGATCCGGCGATTGCCGCCGCAAAGGCCGGGCGGCACGTCGTTGTCGAAAAGCCTCTGGAAATCAGTCTTCAGCGCTGCGACGACATCATTAACGCCTGCGAACAGAATGGCGTGAAACTGTGTACGATTTTTCCTTCAAGGTTCAGTCCCGCCAACATCGCATTGAAGGAAGCGATCGACGCCGGACGATTTGGTCGACTGACGCTGGGCGACACTTACGTGAAGTGGTGGCGGACTCAGGAATACTATGACGGTGGTGGATGGCGTGGAACGTGGGCTCTGGATGGAGGCGGAGCGTTCATGAATCAGGCGATTCACAACGTCGATCTGTTGTGCTGGCTGATGGGAGATGTCGCGGAGATTGCGGGCTTCACCAGCACACTGGCGCATGAACGAATTGAAGTCGAAGATGTCGGCGTCGCGTGTCTGAAGTTTGCCAGCGGAGCGATCGGTGTCATGGAAGCAACGACGGCCGCATGGCCGGGACTGTTGAAAAAGACCGAGATCCACGGCAGTCGCGGTACAGTGATCATTGAACAGGATTCGGTCGTGCGCTGGGAATTTGCGGACGAAAAACCCGAAGACGCCGGAATTCGTTCGAAGCTTGGGGTCAGTTCAGCGTTGTCGGGTGGCGCGTCCGATCCAAAGGCAATTTCGTTTGTCGGCCATCAGATGCAGCTGCAGGATTTTGTGGAATCCATTCAGACCGGTCGCAGAGCAAAAGTGGACGGCGCGGAAGGTCGCCGGAGCGTGGAGATTATCCTGGCCATTTACGAGGCGGCGAAAACAGGGCAGAGCCAGAAACTGCGGAGGTAACTGGCGCTGCCGCACCGCATCCGAATCTTAAAAAGTTCCGCCGGTAATAATGATCTTGCAATCCGGCAGCTTTGCCTTGAGCGCAGTTGCTCCATTGGCCGTGCAGCCGGTATCGTGAACGTCCAGGACTTTCAGGGTCTTCACGGCGATCAGGGCGGCCAGGCCCTGGTCGGAAATTCCCTTATTGCCGTGCAAATGCAGTTCCTCCAGCGACTTATGGCCCTTAAAAAACACGTCCATGCCGGCATTCGTGATGGCGTTGGATCCTGCATTCAGAATCTTGAGATTCGGGAATGTCCGAAAGACATTTGCTCTGGTGTGTTCGACCAGACCGGCCTGATACACATTCAGATTTTCCAGTGATTTCATGCCTTTGATGTTGCTGAAACCTTCGATTCCAAAAGAGGTTTCACCAACATTCAGAACCTTCAGTCCGGAACCGCCGTATCCCTTGAACGCGTCTCCGGTGACCGCGCAGAACGGGACCTGGAGCGATTCCAGATATCGAAACTGTTTGATGATGGCCACTGATGCATTGGAAATTCGTGTTCGGGACAACATCAGATCCCTGATTGGCAGTGATGAGATCGCAGCCACTGTCGAATCGTCGGCTGGCGTCGATGCCAGATTCAGCACCTGGAGATTCGTCAACCGGCTCAATGATGCCCCGGCTGCCGGGCTGATTGCCGTGTTTGACAGATCGAGCGACTCCAATGCGGCCAGCGTTGTCAGATTTCCCACGACGACATCGTTTGTTCTTGTCGATCCGATTCCAAGCACCTTCAGAGACGTCACCTGACCCAGGACGGAAAGGTCCTCCGGGAGTAGTGACGAGTTTCGGAGCGTCAGGGAGGTCAGGTTCTCCATCGCTGCAAGATATCCGAGTCCCGTGCGTGTAATCTGTTCATGGAAGAGTTGCAGCTCAGTGATCGCTGATGCTGCCTCGGGCCGCGAGGTGACGCGGGCCAGTGCTGCGTCCGTGATCTGTTGGGGGGTCAGGCTGTTAAACTCTGCCAGCAACTCCTCCGGCGTTGGCGGCAACGGAGTCTGAGGCGGCGGAGTCGGCATGGCGGGGGCAGCCTGCGGTGCAGGTGTTGTTGACGGCTGAGCTGTTTCCGCCACTGTGGATTTTACGTCGTCCACAACAGATCCCACCTGATCGCAGCCACACGCTGTCAGAAACACCAGCGTCAGGATCAACCGATAACTTCTCGCAAACCACACATCAAAGCGTTGCATCGTTCTCTCTCCAGTTACAAACATAAAATATCGAAGACAAGCCTCTATTCTGCCGAGTGTCGATTCGCAGAACAAGCTGACAGGAATTGGAATTATTCATCCAGCGCTGCACGGCTGACGTCGAGGGCCACGAATTTCAGTAATTCCGAATCGCTCATCTCTGTCAGCAGCGTTTCACGGCCTTCACCGAGTACGTTGTCCGCGAGTTCCTGCTTGTCGCGGATCATCTGATCGATGCGTTCTTCCAGAGTTCCTTTGCAGACAAACTTGTGAACCAGTACGTTGCGTTTCTGGCCAATCCGATAGGCTCGGTCGGTTGCCTGATTTTCTACTGCGGGATTCCACCAGCGGTCAAAGTGGATCACATGGGAGGCGGCGGTGAGATTCAGTCCCGTGCCGCCGGCTTTGACGGAAATCACAAAGAATGGAACGTCGTCCCGTTCCTGAAACTGCTTCACCAGACCCTGTCTCTTTGCCACTGGCACACCTCCGTGCAGGACCAGACCAGGCTTTCGAAACTCCGCCGCAAGGAACTCAGACAGCGGTTCGCACATCGATTGGAACTGAGTGAACACCAGCACCTTTTCCTGGCGATCACAAATCGGTTCGCAAACGCTGCGAAGACTCTGGAACTTGCCGCTTTCGGCAGGATCAAATGCTTTCTGGTCCAGAAACTGATCGGGATGATTGCACAACTGCTTCAGCCGCATGAGCATCGACAACACCAGTCCGCGACGCTTGATGCCGTCGGCCTGCTTCAGTTGCTTTGCGACGTCGGCGACGAGTTGCTCGTACAGCACGGCCTGCTTCTTTGACAGCCCGCATTCGACTTTCACTTCCGTCTTGTCCGGAAGATCGGG
>JANOUN010001226.1:0-1604 GCA_031416875.1 Planctomycetota bacterium
CTGCCAGAGCAACCGACCATCGCCGCGATGAAAGCACATCAGCGTGCGACGATTCTGCGCGACGACTGGCTGAGTCACGTAGACTCGATCGTCCCAGACAACGGGCGTTGAATTCCCGGGTTCCGGCAGGGCGACTTTCCAGGCAACGTTCTCTGTGGATGTCCATTTCGTTGGCAAACCCTTCTCGTCACTTGTGCCGTCTCCATGATTTCCTCGCCACTGCGGCCAGTTATCTGCCGCTGCGAACTGCAGGTGAACGGAAAGCACGACCGTCCAGCAGAGCCATCGAATTGGGTTTGATGCCATGTTGTGTCTCCGGTGATCAATGATCTGGCAAAGGGGTCGAACAGGCTAAAAAAGGGGTCAGGAACCAATAGTGCGGAGCACCCTCCGGGCCATTTGGCTATTGGTTCCTGACCCCTTTTTTTTTAATGCCTGACAAAGCACTGGCCTCATATCTTAGCGAACTGTTTCGAAGTTTATCGAGAGACGTGAGTTCCTCGCTGGATAATCGATGCTCATCGGCAATCCGGGCGGCCTGTTCGACATGGTCGACCTGTCCAAAGCCGATGATGGCCGATGTGACTTCCGGCAGTGATACGACATATCGCAAGGCAACCTCGCGGATTCCGGACAGCGATCCAAAACGCCCGGTGAGCTGGCGCACGCGTGCCTCATCCCGGCGATAAAGATCCAGCGGAAAGAATGGCGTTTTGAAGGTATGCGCCGAGGGCTCGGCCCCGAGCAATGCCCCCGCCGCGAACACACGAATCGCAAAGATGCCCATGCCCAGCTCGTGAGCTGTCCGCAGGAATCCGCCGAAATCCGGATCACAGAGTTCACTCGGCGTCTCTCGCAGTGCGCTGGGATTAAGAAAATGCAACGGAGCCTGAATCGTGGCGAACTCCTGCGAACGCATGACGGTGCACAAAGCCTCGGCATCGCCAATTCCGGTCAATCCGAACTGATCGACCCAGCCCGCAGCTCGGACCTCCTGCATCCCCGCCAGCAGACCACGCGGCCCCAAAACGTCCTCGGGAGTGATCGAGGTTGGCTGATCGAGGCGATTTTGCGTGATCGAGTTATGAATCTGCAGCAAGGTCACCCGCGGCAATTTCAGTCGCGCCAGACTTTCCTTCACGGATGTGACCACCTGTGGCCGCAGGTCGGTCTGTGTGGTCAGCTGCACGCGGACCTTGGTTGCCACATGCAGCGGTTGATCCAATCGCATATCGGAAAGTGCTGCACCCAGATGGAATTCCGATTGTCCGTTGCCATAGGATGCAGCCGTGTCGAACCAGTTGACGCCCAACTGGACGGCTCTCTGAACGACCTCCCGCTGAGTATCGACAGCGTCTCCGGTTAATAGCCCCGATACCGGACCGGCCCCGAACGAGACCGCGGAAACGGAAATCCCGGTGCTCCCGAGCGGACAATACTGCATGCCAGAAACCCTTCGTGTCAGTCCTGCAGACCAGTCGTGTTGGTTTTCGGGGCGAAGAGGATAATCAGCATCCCCGCCGCGTAAATCATCCCGGTCCACCAGCCGATGCGGGCATAGTTGCCGCCAGACCATTGCACGATCAGCCCGGTTCCCAGCACCA
>JANOUN010001227.1:0-3617 GCA_031416875.1 Planctomycetota bacterium
CAGTCGGAACCTGCGGCGGAAAGAAATTTTTCGGCGGTGAGCAGGTTGGTCGTAAAGATGGAACTCGACAAACCCTGCGGCACGTCATTGTGCATGGCGATGGCCTGGTCTAGATCACGGTAACTCATCAGGAACAGGATCGGGGCAAATGTTTCCTGTCGTACCTGATTCGTTTGAGTCGGCATGCGGATGATCGTTGGCTGCACGTAGTTCCCCGGTCGCTCAGTCAAGGCATTTCCGCCGCAAATGACCGAACCGCCTTCCCGGACCGCCTGTTGAATGGCCTGCATCATGGTTTCGACGGATCGAGATGTGACCAGCGGTCCCATGAGTGTCGTACGATCGAGCGGATCGCCGATCCTGACTTGCGCATACGCTTGCAACAGCCTCGCCTGAACTTCTTCCATCACGGACTCATGCACCAGCAATCGCCGAGTTGTCGTACAGCGTTGACCGGCGGTACCGACAGCTCCAAACAGAATGGCGCGAATTGCAAGTTCGAGATCCGCATCCGGTTCGATAATCACGGCATTGTTGCCGCCCAGCTCCAGCAGTGTCTTTCCCATCCGACGGCCGACAACTTCCGCTACGTGTTTACCGACCTCGCAGGAACCCGTGAAACTGATGAGTGGCAACCGACGATCTTCGATCATTTTCTGCGCAACGCTTTCGTTTGTGCCAACGACCAGATTGAAGAGTCCATCGATTTCATGATCGGTCATGAGGTCGTTGCAGAGATGCTGCACAGCAATGGCGGTGAGCGGAGTGGTTGGTGAGGGTTTCCAGATCATCGTGTCACCGCAGACCGCCGCGAGTGCCGCATTCCAGCACCAGACGGCCACCGGAAAATTGAAGGCACTGATGATGCCGATCGGCCCCAGCGGATGCCATTGTTCATACATTCGATGGCCCGGCCGTTCGGAGTGCATGGTGCTGCCGCAAAGCTGCCGGGAAAGCCCCGTCGCGAAGTCGCAGATGTCGATCATTTCCTGGACTTCGCCAATCCCCTCCGCCCGAATCTTCCCCATTTCCAGTGAGACCAGTTCGCCGAGAGGCTCACAGAACTCACGCAGCCGATTGCCGAGATCGCGAATCAACTGCCCGCGAACGGGTGCCGGCACGTTCCGCCATTTTAGAAATGAGGCCTGAGCCCGGTCACCGACGGCGTCGTACTCACCCGTGCCCGCCAGCATCACATCGGCTATGGCTTCGCCGGTGGATGGAGCATACGAAGTGAGACGTTCTGGACCGGATGCCCACAAGTCCGCTCCAGAACAAGCCCCCGCGTTGACTGACTGGATGCGAAGTTTCTTCAGTAAAGCGTTCATAGGTGTTTCAGTGAAGGTCGCACAACGGGAACTCTTGCCTCTGCCCGGTGAGAGCGATCGGGGGCGATGATTCCGATGATTCTACTATGCCTGCCAGGGTTATGAAACCAGCAACATGTGACGAGAGAGTTACCGAAAACCAGCTTCGCATTTTGTCCTGGTAGCCTTACGCTTGCGTTTGTTCCTCAATTCCCGACACTTCGGGCAGTCTGAGACAGTTTAGGACAATTTTCACACGTTCCAATGACAGGATTTGAGAGACGACATGAGCAAAAATCGCCAACCTGAGGTCACAGCCGCGATCAGGGATATCGACTTTGACAAGAATAATTACCAAATCGAACTGAATACGAATCAAGGTCGCATTCTGCTGGATCTGCTTCCGGACGATGCTCCAGGACATTGCGCCAACATGATTGGGCTGACACGGATCGGCTACTATAACGGAGTGACATTTCATCGTGTCATCAAGGGATTCATGATCCAGGGCGGCTGTCCGCTCGGCACCGGCACCGGCGGGCCAGGTTACACAATCAAAGCCGAATTCAATAAGACGCCGCATGTGGCCGGTGTGCTTTCCATGGCTCGTACAAGTGATCCGAATTCAGCAGGTGGTCAGTTCTTCATCTGTCTGGGCACTCAGGCATCTCTTGACCGGCAGTACACCGTATTTGGCAGAACCGCCGCCGATGCAAGCCTTGAAGTCGTCAAGAAGATCGGCCTGCTTCCTACAGATCAGAATGACAAGCCAAAGCAACCGGCGGTGATCGAAACGGCAACTGTCATCTGCACCCCACAGTGACGGAATTGTTTGATGCGGGGCGGATGCCTCAGCCATTCCATCCGTTTCGCATTCGAACCAGGTCGCCAACATCGTTTGCGCGTGTCTTGTCCATGAACCTCGATTCGAGTGGCATTACCTTAGTGTAAGACATGCCGTTTCCGCGTCATACCGAAAGTCACCGATGGTCCCTTCCTTGATTTTTTGAATCGCCTCATCAATCACTGGTAGCGGAACGAGAAACCATTCCCTGGGCTCAACTTGCGAGCCAAAACGATCCTTCAGCTGCAAATCCAACCGAGCACTGCCAAAAAACTTATGCAACATCGATTCAAGTGCGATCCGGTTGACATTGGAAAGTTTGAATGTCGCGACGATTTCTACGTTGTCCAGAAGGCAGGTCGGGTCTTTCCGCGCGTTGGCAACCCTGCGTTTCACGTCACCGCCCGTCACGCCGATCTTGTGAATGACAGACCTGTTTGCCGCGACAAAGGGGTGTTCCGATTTACTCCTGAGCACGTAGATGTAACCGGTCTCCAAGTCATATTCTTCTTCAACTTCCGAAAAAAGAAGTCCGACGCCAGGCTCGGTGATGCGGCGGCTGGCGATGTATTTATTCAACGCACGCTGGAGTTAACGGACAAGAATGTCACTTTCGGTGCCGTTGTCGTAAACGACTCGGAGTCTCCGGTCAGGGCGACCATAGTCGTTGACGAAAAGCTCGCCCAAATCGGCAACCATGACTTTCTGCCCGTCGAGGATGAAGAGATTTCCTTTCTTGACCCCCGCATAGTCTCTGTATTTCACCGTCTGCCGTTCACCCATCTCCTGCTCGCGCTGCACGTTGTCGAAGATCAGTTTGAATTCCTCGAAGTCCTTGCAGGGATTCCGCTGAGCGATTTCTTCAGCCGCTTTGATTTCATCTCGCGAACGGACGTGAATGAGCTGGTTTACGTCGTGCTCCAGAGTCGCCTCGACCCCGAGAGAGGCGAGCAACTCTTCGTCATGGGATGCGTCTTGAGCAACGTTCGCAACGGGTTGATCTCCAGAGCCCAAAAGCCCGCGTGTATCCAGGCCTTTCAACACTTCGCGGCACTCCGCAGATTCCCGGATTCGATCCAGTCTCACGGCGTACAGCCGCTCAAAGAGATCTCGGCTTTCGCCGTGCTCAGGTGCCCGACCGTGTTCCTGAACGAACCGTTCGATCTCCTCGAAGCCCGCGATGATTCGCTGCTCCCTGGCGGAGCGGCCACCGGACGCAGTCGGGGCCGTGTCCACCCCCAACTCGTCGAGCAATTCCAGGTCTTCATCCGTCGCACGTTCAGGCATTGCCGTTCTCCTTCACTTTGCGCTGCAGGAAGGCAATCCCCTCAGCCATTCGCTTTTCCCAGGGGTCCGCGGCGGTCAAAGAGGGCAGCCGTCCCTTTTCGTCCTTAAACCGCTTCGCGCGTTTCGCCAGGTCACGTGCTTCGTCTAGCGTCATGCTAACCCGCTTGGCCGCGATGACC
>JANOUN010001228.1:0-6272 GCA_031416875.1 Planctomycetota bacterium
GCTAACAGAGATCGACGTTCATTCCCGGCGCAGTGTATCCGATCACCACTTGATAAAAATCCGGGGAGCGACCAGATTCATGCTGGAAAGAGTCTGCTAGCTGTGGGTGGCATGCTTCGTTCCGAAATGGTCTTGAACTAGATTGCGACCCATTGTGGGATGATTTCAGTCGGCAACTTTCCGCCTTCACGTTATGGCATGAGCGTCACCGTTCCGCGAATCCCTCACATGAGTCAACAGAATTGAGCCAAACGGAGTAATGACTATCGAGGAACTCCATCTGCAATGCTTTTTTGATGGACTGCATCTTTGATTCGGCGTGGCCTTTGAGGAAAGATCGTGAGACTACGACTGCAAGATTTGGCGCTGGCGCTTTTGATTGGAATCAGCACAGCATCCACATTGCGAGCGGCTGATGCCGCAGAGCACGACACGTCCGTTGTGCCCCCACCGACACTCACGCTTTTACAGGCCGTCATTCTCGGGTTTGTGGAAGGGGCAACGGAATACCTGCCAGTGAGTTCGACCGGGCACTTGCTGATTGTTCAGCGTCTGCTGGGAATGGATAGCAACGAGCGGCAATTGGAGGCCGCGCATTCCCTTGCGATCTGTATTCAGTCCGGTGCCATTTTGGCGGTGGTGATGCTTTACTTCTGCCGGATTCGTCAAATGGTTTCCGGAGCGATCGGCCGAGACCCCGACGGCCTGCGGATACTCATCAATCTCATCGTAGCGTTTTTGCCAGCAGCGGTCACAGGTTTGATCTTTAACAAGTGGATTAAGCAGCATCTATTTGGAGTGCTGCCAGTCGCTGTCGCCTTGTTCGTGGGCGGCGTCATCATCCTTATGCAGACAAGGAGCAGGCAAAAGGCTGACAGTGATTCAGGGAAAGAAATGTCACAGATGTCCTGGCAAGATGCCCTGTTCGTCGGAGTTGTACAGTGCCTTGCATTCTGGCCTGGGATCAGTCGTAGTCTTGCAACGATCCTCGGATGCCGTTTCGCTGGAGTCCGCATGACGGCTGCCGTCGAATTCAGCTTTCTCCTTGGCCTCATCACGCTGACTGCAGCGACCGCCTACGAGGGCCTGAAAAATGGTGCAGAGATGATTTCTGACTATGGCGCAGCAATGCCGTTGGTAGCTCTGATCACGGCCTTTTTCGCGGCTGTCGTCAGCGTCCGATTTATGGTGAACGCTTTAGGAAAATACGGACTCGCGCCATTTGGTTACTATCGAATTATTCTGGCTGTCGTGTGCGTCGTCTGGCTGATTGACTGATTCCTGTCGAATAGACGAGAAGATCCCTTTATCCAATAATCACCCTGGGCCTCAGATGCTCATCCGGTTGCGCATCCTGAAGCAGCTCCCGTACGAGAAAAGGGATATTACCTTCCCCGAACAGCAGAAAGCCCAGATTCATTTTCAGAGGACTCTCCTCTGACCAGCCAAAATGAATTTCGAGAGCCTTGGTTTCCCCTGTCAGTGACAACGCCATCGCCATCGCCGCGATCGCGGGAGCAATGGACGTACAGTGACTCACGCGAATGATGTACCGCCCTCCTTCATGGCGAATATCGAGCATGGGCTCCTGAAAAAAGTCGCTGGTGTCGCCCAGTGAGATTTCCACAAACACGACAGGGATCTCGTCGGCAAGATGATGCCAGATCCGGAGTTCCCGTTCTTTTTCATCCAGTGTTCTGCCGCCTGGCCGGTGCGGAGCCAGCACGGGAATTTCCAGGTGCTGCAGGGTGTTCCAGCGGAATTTTGACTCATTGTTCGCGAACTGGAAGCGAACCACTCGTAACTCGTCACTGCGAACGCATCGTGAAATGATCGAAACGCCCATGATTGCCCCGATAAAGAACATTGAAATAATCAGACCTTCGGATTTCCCGATCATGATATCGACGACCGTGTAGAGGAACACCAGGGTAATGATGACAGTCAACCACGGAATGCGGCTCATTGTCGATCCGGTTCTCTCTCGATATCGTTCAATCATCACCGCCACACAGGCACTAAGAATCAGGACCATCACTCCCGTTGCGTATGCGGCACCCTGCTCTTCAACTGATGCCCGAAAGATCAGTGTCACGACGATACAGACGCCGATGATGACACAGACCAGCGGCCTCGTTGCTGAGACCCACTCCGGAGCCATCCCGAATTTTGGCAGGTAGCGAGGAATCAGATGCAACAATCCCGACAGCGCGCTGGCACCAGCAAAACACAGAATGGCGATGGTGCTGGCATCGTACATTGTGCCGAACACTTCGCCGAAGAACGGCCACAGTTTGAGTCCGCCTTCTCCGTGTGCCAAATACGCGAGCGCACGTTCATAGGCCGGCCCTCCACGAGCCAGAGCTTCAAGCGGAATCAGCGTCGTCACGATGATCGATGAACAGATCAGCATGACCGACATGATCAGTGCCGACGTCTTCAGCAGCCATTGTGCTCGTTTGATACGACCGGCTGGGTGGTCTTCAGTATCGGTCACTTCTCCTCTGATCTGCGGCATCACGGCGACACCCGTTTCAAAACCACTCAATCCCAGAGCGAGCTTCGGAAAAAGCAGAGCACTCATGAAGAGACCGGAATACCATGTCAGTGGAATAAGTGCCACAGCACCTGCTGTATTTGCAGAAGTTGAGGCGTTGTTCTCGATCCCATGGACAGGTTCGTGGTCGACAGAATGACCACCAATAACCACGTCACCAGAACTAAGTTTGTCCCACCAGTCCGACACATAATGTGGTTGCTGGACCAGCGTCACCAGCCCGCCCGAGAGGACAATCAGATTCATGGCGAGATAGACAGCGACAATCACGACCGCAACACCAATGACCTCGCGCACGCCCTTCAGAAACAGTGCGCCAAGTCCCATAATCATGACCAGCGTGATTCCGATCTGGCTGTGGAGGAACGACGGAACATGATGGAAGAGAGGGTTTTCCATCAGGTGCTTTGCTGCATCTGCTGCGGACAAAGTGATCGTAATCACGAAGTCCGTTGCAGCGAAGCCCAGTAGAGTCAGGACCAGAAACTTGCCTGACCAGCCTCGCATCAGCTGCTGGAGCATGGCAATCGACCCCTGACCGTGAGGGGATGACTTCGCAACCCGGCAATAGATTGGCACTGCTCCAAAAATCGTCACCAGCACCAGAAGAATTGTGGCGACCGGGGCCAGTCGCCCGGCGCTGGTGATCGCAATGGACGGTTGATAGGCCAGCGTGCTGAAATAATCGACTCCGGTCAGGCACAGGACCCAAAGCCAGAATGCCTGGTGACCCGGATTCACTGGATGGGAGGCAGACGAGGACGGGCCATGAAGATCGTGCTGGCCCGACGAAGCAGGAGAAGACATTGAAGCTCTCAAAGAGTCGGCCGAATCCGTGACGCCTCCTGGCGGCACTTCGCGGTTGCCTGAAATCATCCGTTCACTGCTTTGCGGATGCAATCGACACAGAATTCCCTATCGACAATGAGACGCTTCACCGGGACTCACTGGCTACGTGATCCCGTGCCCTGATTCACATGCGGTCCATCACAGCACCTCTGTTGATTGATTCGCTGGCTCTCAAGCTGTTACTCTCCACCAAGCGCAAGAAGGCTGGTGGTTTGTCGGCAACCAATGAATGGTGCTGCCAATTCATCTCAACTCACATCGTCTAAAGTGCCGCATGACCCGAACGACAGATCTCGTCGATGTAATTGTGGCCGCCACTCGCACTGCACCGGCTCCCCGGGATGGCCTGCAGTGGATTGATTTTCTGGCAGTGGGCATTTATCTGCTGGTCACGATGGGGATTGTGATCTGGTCGTCAAGGCGACAGACCAACACCAGCGAGTTCTTTCTCGGTGGTCGTCGCATGCCGTGGATGGCTGTGGGCCTGAGCGTACTGGCAACTTTGATGTCCAGCATTTCGTACATGGGTGTCCCCGGCGAAATGATCAAGAACGGTGTCGCCATGTTTGCCCAGTATCTGGCGCTGCCGCTCAGCATGTCGGTCGTGCTGTTTGTCTGGGTTCCCTTTTTCATGCGGCTGAAATTCACCAGTGCCTATGAGTATCTGGAGCGACGGTTTGACGTTCAGACTCGCATCATCGGAAGCCTGCTGTTTCTAATGCTGCGACTTGGCTGGATGTCGATGGTCACTTATGTTGGATCATTGGCTCTGACACAGATGGTGGGAACTCTGATTCCTTCTGACACAATTGATCCGATTGCAAAGTGGCTTGATCCCACAGCCGCAGAACCGACCATGATGCGAGCCTCCTTCCTGTACTGGATTATTGTTTCAGTCGGGCTCTCAGCGACCGTCTACGGCAGTATTGGAGGATTCCGAGCGGCCATTTGGAACGATGTCCTGCAGTCTGTGATGCTTTTTGGTGGAACGGTTGTGACGCTGGGTTACGTTGTCTGGACGACAGGGACCGGCCCGGTCGAATGGTGGAAAATTGCTGCCGAAAATTCAGCGGGACACACGAAGCCAATTCTGTTTAGCCTGGATCCCACGGTGCGCATGACGGTCTTCACCGCCGCCTTGCTGAATTTCTTCTGGGTCATCTGCACCCATGGTTCTGATCAGGTTGTGCTGCAACGCTACTTCTCCACGACCTCGCTGAAATCGGCCAGACGAAGCTACCTCGTTGCTGCGGTCACCGATGTCACGATCGGCGTGCTCCTGGCATTCTGCGGACTGGCGCTGCTCGCCTTTTATCTGCAACACCCCACCTATCTGCCGGAGGGGATTTTCGTCATTGAGAACGGTAAAGCCATCGTGAAGCACGGAGATAAAGTCCTGCCCCATTTCTTTGCCCACCAGTTGCCTGCCGGTATCGGTGGAGTCATTCTCGCAGTACTCGTGTGCGATGTGATGCAGACACTCGTATCCGGCGTCAACAGCATCAGTGCCGTGTTTGCCGGCGATTTGTACGGACGACTGCGTCCCAAACGAAAACCAATCCTGACTGACGTCGGATTCGCCCGCTTTCTGTCCGTCGCCATCGGGCTTATCGTGACATCACTTGCGATCGGCGTCGCATACCTGGCTCAGCATTCTGGCCGCAATATTATTGATCTGATGGCTCCGGCCTTCAACATGTTTCTTGGGCCATTGGCGTCGCTTTTTCTGATTGGAATGTTTCTGAAGTGTGAAGGTTGTGTCGTAAAGATTGCCGTCGGCTGCAGCGTGGTCATTTCATTCTTCTGGAGCTACTGGCAGATCCTGTTCGGAACCAGTTATCAGCCGACGATTACCCTGACAACCGCAGTGCCTTATCTCTCAAGTTTCCTGATCGCCGCCTTCATCAGCCGTTTTGTTCGCTCGTCGGCAGACAATCCGGGACTGGAATACACATGGACCGTAATCATGCGGCGGCCCATTCCGATGGATGCCGCTGAACTGGCGTCTGCCGGAACGATTGCGGCACAGCTCGCGCCAGAAACCACAAACGGCCATAAAGACAAATCTCCATTGCCGTAGACTGTCCGTCCCACCACTTTCGCCGAACACTTCAGAGGCCTGACCCCATGTCGGATGTTGCATGGTCTCCGGGGACACCGCATTATTGCAGCGAGCGGCGCAGCGAACGTGAGTTTCCTGAAGACGACCGGGCGGGAATCGGGGACGTTCGGAATGCTGCGGCCGAACTTTCTGCTGCCGGGCCAACTGCTTCGCCCCTGTCGGCATGGCCAGAACGTCGAATTTCACTGGCCAGCGCAGCAACGAACCGTACTTCCAGAAGACCTGATGAACAACGGAGAACGCTCGGCAGCTTCGGCTACACAGTGGCCAGCAACTCGCGGGTTTCCTGGCGAGTCCGGTAGCGGCGGGAATTGGTCTTCGAACGATGTTCGTCAATTCGCTGCGGCTGTCCCGCAACCACGCTGAACAGCTTGCCGAAATCTTTCACAAGACGACACCAGATCTCAGCCGTGATTCCCAGCCGACCAAATAATGGAGCGAACTGCTTCGGCGTCGAACCTCGCTTGCCCGAACGAGTCTGGCGAGCCGTCCAGTCCAGCAGACTCAGATAATCCGCCGTTGACATGCGCAGAAACCCTTTGTTACTGCAGCGAGCACCCCGTTTGTGAACACATGGTCCCGTCGTACTCGAACCTCCCTGCAATTCCACCGGAGCCAGATGACGGCCACCATTGTCGCCCGTGTCTCCGACGCGGGACTGCTGTCGTGGCTGGTCTCCCAGAGGAACTTACGCGACAGTTCGAAACCTGAGCAACCGCAGCGTTTTACGATGATCAAAATTCT
>JANOUN010001229.1:0-3820 GCA_031416875.1 Planctomycetota bacterium
AGATGTGTTGTGAACTGACTGAAGATCAGCGGTCGGTTGCCGCGTTCCTTCAGCTGTTCAAGTTGTTCCATCAGGACGTCGAGTTTCGCGGACGAGCCCTTCCATGTGTCATCGACCAGCCCGATATGACACGACAGTTGCCTCATCCGAGTCAGCATCTGCAGCACCTTGAACCGCTGATCGTGTGACAGACTGTCATCGCCGATCTGATCAAGTTCGCTGACCGCCGCCAATCGCATCTGGTCGTAGCGCGTGCGTTCCTCGGCGGACAGATCCACCATCAGATTTGTTTCCGTACGTTCCGGCAGATCCTGGAGCACCTCTGCCTTGGACCGTCGCAGAATAAATGGTGCAATCACATGAGCCAGTGCTTCGCGGCGGTCGCTGTTGCGGTCTTTTTCGATCGGGGCGGCAAATCGCTTGCGAAACTGTTCCCATGAACCGAGGACTCCCGGAGCCACCGTGTGAAAGATGCTCCAGAGTTCGCCCAGATGATTTTCCATCGGCGTGCCGGTGAGCGCGATTTTCCATTCGGCCTGAAACGTGCGAATCTGAGCGGCCGTCTTGCTGTTGCTGTTCTTGATGTTCTGGGCTTCATCCAGAATCAGTGTGCCCCACTTGATATCCTTGAGCAATTCCGCCTCACGCAGTGCAAGTCCGTAGCTGCAGATGACGACATCGCCGTCGCCGACGTGATTCTTCAGATCCAGGCGATCGATGTCGCGGAATACGATCGGCGTCAGCGACGGTGTGAAGCGTTCGCATTCGCGTTGCCAGTTGAAACCCAGCGACGTGGGCGCGATCACAAGCGTGGGACCGGATTCGATGCGGGTGAGCAGCATTGCCAGCGCCTGCACTGTTTTTCCGAGACCCATGTCGTCCGCCAGAATCCCGCCGATGCCCCAGTGAGACAGGCGACACAGCCAGCGAAATCCTTCGAGCTGATAATCTCGCAGCTGAGCATTCAAGCCCGCCGGTGGATCGTAGACCGTATCCGTGGCTTCGCGGAGTCGTTTGAGACACTTGTCCCAGTGCTTGTCAGAATCGACCTGAATGCGCGCCGCTTCCAGGGCCGCAACGACCGGAATGGCCGATGCATCCAGCTGAAGTTTTCCGCGAGATTCCAGACTCACATCGGCCAGTCGGCGCAGGGCATTGCGGAGTTCTTCCGCGACGGCGGCCCACTTGCCAGGGGAGATCTCCATGAGTCCATTGGTCGGTCGTCCGTGCATTCCGGCCAGCAGATCTTTGAGCGGAATTTCCTGTTCTCCGATTTTGCAGGTACCGGTCAGCCCAATCCAGTCTCGCTGACGTGAGACGGTGACGCGGACATTGCTGGCGGTCAATCTGCCGATCACATCGAAGCGGCTGACGGAATCCTTATGCCACAGCACAACCAGTTCGCCGCGTTCCACAACGGCTCCGGCATCGGACAACAAGTTGCTGATGTCATCGGCGTCGGAGATTCTCCAGCCGCAGCGGCTGATCGGAACGCCGCGTTTCAGCTTGAGTTCCGTTGCCAGTTCACGGGTGCGCTGCACTTCGTCGGCAAGATTACGCACGTACTGGACCGGCTTTTCGTCAACGGTCTCATGAATTCGGGCAAGCCCTTCGCCGGGTGATTGCAGCATCTGATTGCGGTCACGCACCTGGATCGAGGCATCCAGCATTCCGTTGCGTCTCAGTTGCAGCACGAGCGTCATCTGACCGTGATACGGCACGTCCTGCCCGGCGATAGATTCCGGCAGGCGGACGGCCATGCAGGACCGCAGCGGCTCAAGTTCCCTGAGCAGCTCAGCTTTCTTGTCGAGCGGAATGATGTCCGTTTGTTTTCTGAGATGATTACAGATGTCGCTGGAATGCGGCGGGCCGGAGAAATAAAACGCCCGACGCTGTTCCTGAAGTACGACGAGAACACCTCGTTTGGCATCTGCAAAGAATGACTGGCTGCCTTCCGGCTGAGCGCTCATCAGGTCCGTCGCGGAGGTGGACAGTCGCAGTCCGCCTTCCACTTCCTGAACAATGATTTCCAGCGGTCGAGCGATCAGTTCGCACTCATCGCGGTCGAACGTAAACTGATCACTGCCCGCAAGAACTTTCAGTGCATCGGCAAGTTCCAGCGTGGGCGTCTGCCAGCGTTCCTGTTTGATCAGTTCCGCCAGTTGCTGGTCGATCGCGGTCCACTGATCCCGGGACGATTTCAGGAATGCTTCCAGAGTGGTTTCCTTGCCTTTGGTCCAGCCGCCGTTCTTTTTCTCCTGCTGCAGACAGGGCCCCAGATGAACGGACTTGTAATAACGGTCGAGTTTGACATCCCACACAAACCGCGTCAGCGGCTTGTCGATCACGGGAGGATCATCACTTTGGGGCAGCGCCATCTGCGCATTTCGCGCCAGTGACTGCAGCATCGAAAATGTCTGCTTCAGATTTCGATCGGCGAGGTCTTCGCCGATAATCTTTGTGACCAGCTCAGACCTTGGATTGTTGAGCAGATCCTTAATCTTCACGGCCATGAAGTACGTATGTTCGCACAGATCGTGATGACCACAATTACACGATGTCGAGAACGTAAAGTTATCCAGATCGAACGTCCATGACGCCCGATACGTCGATGCGCCACATTTCAGCACAACGTCACAGCCTTCGTCACGATTGACGGATTTCAGCTCCAGCGAACCTTTGACGCGTTCGCCGCGGCGGCGTTTATCAACGCTGTGACCATCGATCAACCCGCCGATTGCGTCCTGCCATTCATTCAGCAATTCGCTGGTGGCCGTTTTTTGCGGGGCCATCATGGAGTTCGCGCCCATGACGCCAATGCCCATTTCCCGCAGCAATCTGGCAATGTCGGGATCGTTGGCAAATTCACTGGGATCAATTTTTCCGCCACGCCGACCATTCTTACCGCGCGCCATGTGCACTGCTTCCCTGCTTAATAATACCTGAATTGATGAGCCTGGTTCCACAGCGGGTGGCTCGCTCAGAGAATTCTTCTCCGGACCGCGTTATGCTCGCAGGACACGGGTTTGCGTCAAGCGGAGATAGACGATTTTCCCGCTCAGGGCACGCAAATCGTGCGGATTTCGGCGGAAAATCCTGGAAATTTTGGCCAACAGCGAACATCCCCGATCGTGCCTGCCCTAAAAATTGCACCACAGGCATTCAGTCTTTGTCTCCTTGACTTTGCCGGACGCGGCCTTGTTATCGATGAGGAAATCATGGCGATTCCAGCCATGTCGCACTTCCCACTGACGATAGAGATCGCTGGGATAACCGCTGAGCATGAACTTGCCAGCAATTCCGGCGAGGACGTCCAGTAACTCACGATGCTGAGCTTCCGTCATTTCGAAGGCATATTCCCCGGTGGTTGAGCGGGTTTCATGGACGTAGGGCGGGTCGCAATAGAAGATCGCAAAAGTCGGGTTCGTGAGTTCGTCTGAGTTATCTGAGATTTGTTCCATCGACACGAATCGTGTGGCCGAAGCGGTTTGCCGCAACGCGGCACAATGTGAAAGCCTGGGGCATCGCCCCAGGAAACCGAAATATTCAACGTGGAAGCCCTGAAAGGGCGTCATGGGGATGCATGCGCGACCTTTTCGCCCCTTTGGGGCTCCGGTCTTTCGTTTCGCCGTTTCCCAGGGCGTTGCCCTGGGCTTTCACATTTTGTGCCTTTGGCACAGAACGCTTCGTGAGCAATTGGCGCAGACTGAATTCAGGAGCAACTCCAACTCTGATTGCCGGGTGCCCGGTGAACGACCTTCTCGCCCGATGGACTGGAATAGAATGGATCTTTTCGGATCACCCGGATTCCCTGCTATTG
>JANOUN010001230.1:0-8274 GCA_031416875.1 Planctomycetota bacterium
TTTCGACCGAGCACGCGATAGACATCGTCAACCAGTTGCTCCGCCTGATTACAGACCGAACGGATAAGTCTCAGGCATTCCTTTGACTTCCGACGGCCGGAATTCTCGCCACGAAGTGTCGAGCCACAATGATGCGAGCCACAATGATGCGAGCATAAGACGGCTCGACACTCTAGCCCGATGTCTCAAGGCGACGCCGCAGTGTGCGCACTTCACAATACCTGTGCATGGTCATCCAAATCGCTGGTTGCAGATCGTCCATCCTGATGGGTTTCACCAGGAACGCAAAAACCAGTTCCTGACTGGCGCGCATCAACGCTTCATGGCAGCTGTTGGCGCTGATAATAATTGCCGGCACTGGTGCAACAAGACCTATTTCATGGATTGCCGCGAGCCCATCCAGTTCAGGAATTTCGATATCTGTGATAAGAAGGTCTGGATGGTTTTCCCGGCACTCGTCGACAAATTGTCTGCCATTCTCGGCGACCACGACGACACGATGGCCTTCATGGGTCAGAGTCCGATACAGAAAACGCCGAATGTCCGGCTCGGTATCAGCAACTGCAATGCGAAGTGCTGTTTTCATGTCAGTTCGCCTCTCGATTCACTGCGTCCTAAACTGCTGTGATAAATGCAATTCCGACCATCAATATACCGCGCGCGGTTGAGGATGGCACATTCGTTTAACCGCGTGGGCAACGCCCCGCGCTTCGTATTTCAAATCTCAAATCTCAAATACGAAATTTCAAATACAACAATCGCGGCCCGCTGGGCACGCGGTTAAACAAGCCAATGCCAACCGCGTGCGGTATAACAACCCCGCTGTTCAGAAAAAGATGGAATGCAATCCTCATGCCATGCACACTCCACCACTGAAGTTATCAGGAAATCCGGGGTTTCGCTCATTCGTGCCGATTTCCCTGCGCTTGAGAGAAACTCAGACTGTGCAAAATCCGCACGGTGCGTGCCAGACCGATTCACTCTCCGCACGGCGTTGCTGAGTGTCGGGCATCATGGCAGCGGAACAGACTCACGGCATCCGGCGAGAGCCGATTGGATCATCAGAAATTCGCCCACATTCTCAGCCGTCAGCAGGCCGATCAGCTGCCCGGCCTGGACTACGGGTAATGTGTGGCATTGACAACGCTGCAGCCGCGCAAATGCAAGCTCAAGCATTTCGGATGGATCCACCGTCTCAAACTGACGCTGCATGACATCAGCCACATGAGTCTGTGAACCATGTCCGGCGATCGCAGTCAGCAAGTCGGCTCGTGTCAGGATGCCAACCACCCGGCCATCGGCAACAACAGGGAAGTCGGTCTGCGAGCCTCCCAAAATCAGCTCAATGACAACAGTCAACGGATCGTCAGGCCCGACAGCATGAAAATCGTGCAGCATGGCGCGCCGCGCCGGAATGCCGCTGAGCGCCGTTTTCAGCATCACCATACTGGCTTCCTGAGTCGCACCGAGCCAGATGAAGAAGGCGATGAACAAGAGCATCGGACTTCCGAAGAACCCTGCAAAGCCGAGGACCAGTGCGATCCCCTGTCCCACCGAAGCAGCAATCTGCGTGGCTCGGGTGTAATCCATCGAAAGCGCCAGAATCGCTCGCAGCACTCGGCCGCCGTCCATCGGAAACGCGGGGATCATGTTGAAGACCACCAGCATGACGTTCACCAGCAACAGCCGATTCAGGAACGATCCGCTGCCGACCTGCAATTCACTGATCGGTGTCCATGTGGATGACAGCGTCAGTCCCGTATACAGAGAGCCTGCGATCACAATGTTGACCAGCGGCCCCGCGACGGCAACCCAAAGTTCCTGCAGAGGCTGATCCGGCATGCGTTCCAGACGAGCCACGCCACCGATTGGCAGCAGGGTGATGTCGCGCGTGCGGATTCCAAACCGGCGTGCGGCAAATGCATGTCCCAGTTCATGCAGCACAATACAACCAAAAATGGCCAGGACAAACGCCAAGCCATCCAGCACCGCCGCCGCACTCTGGTCCTCGTTCCAATGGCTGACCCCTACCCACGCGAGCAGCAGGAAAAACGTGGAATGCACGAAGATCTCAACGCCGCCAATCTGACCAATTCGCCATGACCACTTCATGCTGAACCTGGTTTCATCCTGAATGTCACGTTGTATGGCTTTGGGTGATGCGACTCTCGGTCAGAGATCCGCAACAGTCATGCCACTGATGCTGATTATTTCCGGTCCGACAGAAGTGCAGTGATATCTGTTCGGTGCCTGTGATGTATCATTTGTCCCGTCGGCAAAGCATACTTCCGTTGTGCGGAATTGTCACGCCGTGTTTCACGTCTGTCACTTGCCTGGGGCAGCGCCCCTGGAATTTGATGAGGACAGCGCGCTGGTGCCTACCCATTCTCCAGGACCCATTGCACGGCCCGCTGGCTGAGTTCCGGGCCGGTCTTCAGGCCCAGTTTTTTCTTGATGTTTTCGCGGTGAGTCTCAACCGTGTGAACGCTGATGAATAACTGCTCTGCAATTCGGCGTGATGTCACAGCCTCGCCAATCAACCGAAACACCTGCAACTCACGGTCGGAAAGGCTCTCAACACCGTCCGCACCAGACTGAGAGCGACGACAAATGGCACGATCGAGCAGTCGTTCTGCGACCTGCGGACTGACATAGACTTTTCCTGAAAGGACGCGACGCGCTGCGGCGACCAATAATTCGGGAGCTTCCTGCTTATTGATATACCCCATCGCGCCCGCCAGCAGAACGCGTTCGGCGTATAGCGAGTCGTCGTGCGCCGAGTGCACGAGGATTTTGGTGCCGACGCGGTTATTACTCCCCTTTACTCTCTGAGCAGGCCGAAGCTGTTTGATGACGTCCAGTCCGGTGCCTCCTTTCAGTGAAATGTCCAGAATCACCAGATCAGGCTGAAGTTGCGTGATCTGCGCAATCGCTTCACTGACATCCGATGCCTCACCACAGACTTCC
This sequence comes from Planctomycetota bacterium, assembly GCA_031416875.1. GTDB lineage: Bacteria > Planctomycetota > Planctomycetia > Planctomycetales > Planctomycetaceae > SXXK01. The sequence goes on from JANOUN010001230.1 coordinate 2,968, forward strand.
ATATCGCTCTGTCGGCCAAGCATCGCGGCAACACCCTCGCGGATCAGCGGGTGGTCATCCACAATCAGGATCCGGAATCGTTTGTTTCCCTTATTCATGGCGACTGACTTTCGTACGGGGCAACTGGCAACGCACAGTCGTGCCGCCACTTTCACCCGGCTGGACCGACAACCGGGCTCCAATCAGGCTGGCGCGGTAACCCATGATTCGCAGCCCGAATCCGCGACCATTTGTTCCCCGTCGGGGATTAAAGCCATGACCGTTGTCATGAATCGTCAGAACCATGCCGTGCTCCTCTGCTTCGAGCGTCACCGAAATGCGATCAGCGCCGCTGTGCTTGACAGCATTATTGATAGATTCCTGGGTGATCCGGTAGAGGTGCTTCGCCATAAAGTTGTCATGGATCATGATTGGCGATTCGCAATGAAAGTCGCAACGCAGCTGATGCAGCTCACCCACACTGGCGACAAGATCTGTCAACGCGGACATCAGGCCCTCGCCGTCAACATCCACAGGCGCGAGTCCCCGGATCACGCTGCGGATTTTTTTTTGAAGTCCTTTGAGCGCATCACTGGCCTTCCGCATAGTGGCAATCTCATCAACCAGCCACATTTTTACGGCATCCGCTGAGAGATCAGGGCCAGCTGATTTTTCCAGAAACTCCATATGACTGTGAATCAGATAGCGCAGCGCTGTGAGTTCCTGACCTGCGGTGTCGTGCAGGTCCTGCCCGATGCGCATCTGCTCTTCCGACACAGCCCGCAAAAGTTCGTTCTGCAGCTGCCGTCGCTCCGACAAATCACGGATCATGCCGGTGAACAGTCCCAGGTGGTCAACGACGCTGATCGACAATTCTGCCGGAAATATTGAACCGTCTTTTCGCAGGCACTGCACCTCATGGCCGATACCGGTGATACGAGCCTCGGCGGTCTGCAGATAGTGCCGCAGATACTCGTCGTGTTGTTCCCGGTCAGACGAGGGTATCAGCAGACTGATGTTTTCTCCGAGCATTTCCTTCTCGGAATATCCGAAGTTGCGTTCCGCAGCGGCATTGATCCGGACAATAATGCCCCGGCGATTGAAGGTAATGATGGGATCGCCTGCGGCATTCAGAATGGCACGCAGTTCCTCTGCAAGCTTGTAAGTCTCGGCTGCACGCAATGCATCGCGTTCCTTGCTTTTTATGTTCAGTGTGCCGCGGTTCGTAATATCCCGTTCAGTGGTCGCGACACATAAGGGGATGCCGCGGTGGTCGAGCAGCGCGGTCACAGTCAGCCAAACATCCAGCACCCGGCCATCGCTCGTGATGCGGCAGGATTCAAACGACTCGACACGCTCCCCGCGTCCGATGCGCTGCAGCAGCTGCCGCATTTCGTCGTGGTGTTCTTTCGGCACGATATCAAGGATATTCATCTGCAGAGCCCTGGCCTCGCTGTAACCGTACATGCGGGCCGCGCCGGAATTCCATGTCGTGATACGGCCATCGAAATCCAGCAGCAACACCGCATCATTGGAGTCGCGCAGGACAGTGGCCAGCCTATGTGATTCGGCCTCGGACATCATCCTGGCGGTAATATCCAGCAGCGTGATCACCACCCCTGTGACAAGCTGTTCGCTGGATCGATAGGGCCGGATCCGACGCAGGAAGCAGCGTCTGGCCGGCGTCGTTTCGCTTTTCGAGGCGGCGGACTCGGGGCTGCCAGTCACATGCGTCTCCCGACTCCAGACCTCCCGTTCGAGCGGTGCTGTCCGCTCCAGCACCTGCTTACAGTCCGCCACCATCAAGTCATCCTCCAGGACGGGAGCCAGGTCGCGGAATGGCCGACCGATATCCGTGTCGAGCAGATTCAGCAATCGGGCGGCGGGCGGAGTGAATCGCTGGATGCAGAGATTGGCATCCAGAAACAAAGTGGCAATGTCTCCACTGATCATCAGGTTGGTCATGTCGCAGTTCGACTTGTCCAGTTCTTCGACTTTCTCCTGAAGCTGGCTGTTGACCATATTCAACTCTTCGTTCAGCGACTGCAACTCTTCTTTCGAACTCTCCAGTTCTTCATTGGTGGACTGTAGTTCTTCGTTCATCGACATCGCTTCTTCGTGCGACACCCGGAACTCCTCGTTGGACGATTCCAGTTCCTCAATCGTGCTTTGCAGGTCGTCCGTCGTGACCTTCAGCTCATCCTGCAGCTGTTTGACATACGGGGATTCCTCCGCCTCCGGCGATTCGAGTCGAGCCATCGGTCCGGCGGCACCGGCAGAGGAACTGCTCACCGGCGGTTCACATTCCTCAAAACAGACCAACAGCAGTCCTTCCCCCTCTTTCGGATCATTCACGGGTGTCACGGTAATCCGACAGCGGCCGTGATCGCCGTTCCGCTTGACACGGATCTCTGAATCCAGCGTCGACTGTCCTGTCCGCAACGCGGTGTGAACGAGCGTGCGAATCTTCGCCGCCAGCCCTTGTCGGGCGATTGCGAGCAGGTCTGTGGTCGGCTCGCCGGGCGGAAACTCCAGGTAGTTCACAAGTGGCCCCTGAAGGCTCAGGATCTCGTACCGGCGCGTGATCAGCACGGCAGCTGGCGCATACTTCTTCAAGAGGAGTTTGTTCAGAAGTTCCACCACGCCTGCCGGCGGTCGGGATAACGAGTTGGCTCTCATTCCGGGTGATCCGCGATTCTCGCCAATCCCGATCGGCAGCACCATCAGATCCCGTCGCCGCGGGCCGATCCTGCGGTAGATGCGCGACTTCTTCGACACGGTCTCAAACAAGTCGACAGCACGTCCGATGGTTTCCGACGAACCCAGCATCAGATAGCCGTCCTGACGAAGTGAAAAATGGAACAGTGCAATCAGTTTGCGCTGCAGTTCGGCTTCGAGATAAATCAAAAGGTTGCGGCACGAGATCAGATCCATTTTGGAGAATGGTGCGTCACTGATCAAATTGTGCGGTGCGAACACCACAGACTCGCGCAGCGCCTTGCTGACGCGGAAATGGTTCTCTTCAGAACGAACGAAAAACTGTTGCAGCCGCTCCGGCGTCAGCCCGGCCACAGCCGCTTCCGGATAAATGCCCCGCCTGGCGACCTCCAGCGAGTCGTCGTTCAGGTCCGTCGCAAAGACCTGGAACCGGGGCGTCCGCTTCTCCGCAGCGAAGCGTTCAAACAGCAGCATTGCAATCGAATACGCTTCCTCTCCCGTGGCGCACCCGGGCACCCAGACTCGCACCGAACTCGCCCCATCGGGCGGCAGACTGTCTGGTTCACCTGGGCTTGCGGAGGGCAGTTGCGCGTCTCGCTCCAGACCGCGCTGCACGAGAGTCGGAATCACCTGCTGTTCCAGCAACTGAAATACGTCAACGTCCCGGAAGAAACCGGTGACGCCGATCAGCAGGTCCTTCGACAGCGCCATGACCTCGTCTGGATCGCCCCGCAGACATTGCAGATAGTCCGTGAGCTGTCCGATCTGCCGGAGTCCCATGCGATGATGGACTCGTCGCAACAGCATGCTCTTGCGGTAGCAACTGAAGTCGTACTTGCTTTGTGTGCCGAGCAGGGCGAGGACATCGCTCATTTGTGCCGGAAGGGGTGCGTCCGATTCTTCGGATTTCTGACTTTCACGGAGCCACGGCTGGCGCACGTACGCGACGATCGCCGCTGGCATCTCTTCCGGTGGCAGGACGTAGTCAATCAGACCGGTCGCGATGGCGCTCCGGGGCATCTGGCTGTATTCAGCGGACTCCGGCTGTTGCGCCATGATCATGCCGCCCGCAATCTTAATCTCTTTCAGCCCCTGAGAACCATGACTTCCGGTGCCCGACAGGATGATGCCAATCGCATGATCCTCCTGATCCTCCGCCAGCGAACGCAGGAAGATATCGATCGATGTCTCAAGGCGGCGGGCTGCAGGAGGAACACTCAGTTGCAGCACTCCACCGCTGATGGACAGAAATTTGTTCGGCGGAATGACATACACACGATTCGGCTGCACCGCCATTCCCTGCTCCGCTTCGCAAACGGGAAGCCGCGTATGCCTCGCCAGCAAAGGAACCATCATGCTTTGATGAGTCGGGTCCAGGTGCGGAATCAGAATCAGCGCAACTCCGCTGTCACCAGGCATCGCCGTCAGGAATTTCCTGAAAGCATCCAGCCCGCCTGCCGAGGCACCGATGCCCACGACCGGAAACCGCTCATGCGTCGGTTTGTCAGTCTGGTCTGGCGATGCCGCCACCGTTGAGATTGGGGGCTCAACCGTCGTTGCACCCGCCTCAGTTTGCTGTCCGTGCCGCGGACGATCGGCTCCCGGCGACGGGCTTTTGCGACTCTTTTTTGCCATGAATAATTCCTCGCGTCTACGTACCTTTGTGAGCATACCACAGAGCCTCATGCAACGGCAGTCTGCAGGGGCTGGTGGTTTCCACCATGGGCAGAATGGCGGCTTGTGCGATTCACAATCGAACTGGCAGACGGTTCAATGGGTGGCATTGAAATTGTTTTTTGTTCTACGGAATTCAAGGGAGGAGAGAGCGATGGCTATGCCCCAGGCAATTCAGCTTGAGCGTCAGGGTCACAACAGCGTCGCAGAGAATGACAGTTCGATAAGGGTTCGTTTGGCAGAGGCGTTTCGTAACGACGGCCGCTTTGCAAATCATGAAGTTCATTACGACCACTGTGAAGGAGTGGTCGTGCTGCGAGGTCAAGTGCACAGCTTTCACGAAAAACAGCTGGTGCAGGAACTGGCGCGCAAAGTCGAGGGCGTGAAAATCGTCGTCAATCGACTGGTGGTGGACCGATCGAAATTCGCCAGGGAGCTGACCGAAGAGAATCCATTGAAGGCGGGCGTTCAGCTTTCCGGAAGTATTCGCCCTTAAGAAACGACCTTTGAAGTGCGATGACTTTGCTTTGATCGTGATGCTGTTTGAGGAGTTCCCTCATGCCTGGTAAAGTTTTAATCGCCGAAGAACAGGCGGAATGCTGCCAGCTCTTCAAAATGTTCCTGCAACGTTGTGGTTATGAAGTCACGACCGTCCATGACGGCATGAGCTGTGTTGAGGCGTTGCAGAAAGGCGCGCCGGATGTGCTGATTCTGAGCTGGGAGCTGCCGTGGGGTGAAGGTGAAGGAGTACTGGACTGGGTGAACGATCAGGGGTTTGACGACATGGCTGTTGTCGTGCTCACCGCGCGAATGGACGTCGATACCTGTCAGCAGGAAATGTCGCTGCCACGCGTCACCTGGGTCCAGAGACCATTTGGCCTCGTGGAACTCCTGGATGCCGTGCAGTCCGCGAAGCGTGTGCGAAACAACAGCTGG
>JANOUN010001231.1:0-3445 GCA_031416875.1 Planctomycetota bacterium
GGCAAACTCGCAGCCACGAATTCATTTCCACCGATTCCCAAGATTATGGCAAGAAGTCCGAATACAATTTGAAACCCCAACCTTCCAATCACGGAGAACTTGCATGAGCACTGAGAAGACATCACTCTCACTTGACCGACTTGCATTAACGCTTTCGCTTGCCGGCGTTCTTCTCGGTATAGCAGTTGCGATGGTGGGGCGTGTTTACGAACAGAATTTTACGATGCATGGATATGGTGTCTTTGTCGCGTTCTCCATCGCGGCGATTGTCCTTGGAGCGATTACCCGCTCTTCCGTAATCGGAAAGACTGCCCTGATCACATCCTCAATCCTGCTGATTGGATCGCTTGGCATTGTCGGATAAGACGTCTGCGCCGCGGTGAAAACTCGATTCGGAGTACCGCTGTGCAATCGACGACGCTACTTTCGACCGTCACCGATAAAGCCGACGAACCAATAAGGCTTTGACTTCGCGAGTGCGGAGGGAGAGCGAGGAATAAGGTTCAGGGTCGAGCGGAGAGGGCTGGTGGCGGTGCGAGCCATTCGAGCCGGTTGGTCAAAAACCCGTGAACTGCGGTCGGGGGGCGATTGTTTTGCAGGATGACGCGGCCCGTGAACTGCCGATTCACGCTCCAAACGGCTGAAACTATGGGAAAATGGCTGCGGCGCATGTCTGAAGTGGCGCACATATGCGTTCAAACTTGCACAGATTAGCCGATTGAAATCTCCAATTTTGCAATTTACCATCGAAGAATGTCCGTCGAAACGGCAAGATACCGGTCATTTTTGCAAAGTATGTTCGTCATTCCATGGGGCGGTTGGCATCACGAAAACCAGACGCGCAATGTTTCCGATCGTGGAAGTTCGGCACGAACGAGACGTTTTTCCCAGCCGTTCACAGTGAAGATGCCGACTTTGCGATTTACGGACGGCGGCATTCGCGTGGTTCGTGAAGATCTCTCAAGATGCCATGCCGTGGCGTTTGACAGGCTCGACACTGAACGTCCACAATCGGAGGGAGGCATGGCTGGTCGTCTCCCTGAGGGACGACGTCAGAATCCATGCACCAACGCCGGAAATCGTGATCCATCCGCTGGTCGGCAACTTCGAGAAACCCCAATTCATGATCACCGGTGAAATCAAGAGTCAGATCGATGCCCTGTGGAATGCGTTCTGGACAGGCGGGATTTCGAATCCACTGGAGGTTATTGAGCAGATCACGTACATGCTGTTTCTGAAGCGGCTGGATGATCTGCACACGCTGGAAGAGAACAAGGCGACGCGGCTGAAGAAGCCGATGGAACGCCGAGTTTACCCGGTTGGCAAAGACCCGAAGAAACGCCCGTATGATGATCTTCGCTGGTCGCAGTTCAAGCATTTTGCCCCGGCGGAAATGTACGAAGTCGTCAATGACCACGTATTTCCGTTTCTGCGGACGCTGGGCGGTGATGATTCGACGTACGCTCATCACATGAAGGACGCCCGGTTCACCATTCCGACTCCGGCTCTCCTGGCGAAGGTGGTGGACATGATCGACAAGGTGCCGATGGAAGATCGGGACACCAAGGGCGATCTGTATGAATACATGCTCGGCAAGATTGCCAGTGCCGGGCAGAACGGGCAGTTTCGCACGCCCCGTCAGGAAATCGCTCTGATGGTGGAACTCGTGAAGCCAACGCCCACGGACATCATGTGCGATCCAGCCGGCGGCACGTGCGGGTTTCCGGTGGCGGTCGGGGAATACCTGCGAAAGAATCACCCGGAGATTTTTCGCGACACGAAGCTCAAGGCTCATTTTCACGACGGCCTCTTCCACGCCTTCGATTTCGACAACACCATGCTCCGTATTGGCAGCATGAACATGTTGCTGCACGGTGTGGAGAATCCTGATATTCGTTACCGCGACTCCCTGGCTCAGGATCACGCGGGAGAAGAAGAAAAGTACACGCTGGTGCTGGCCAATCCACCGTTCGCCGGGTCGTTGGACTACGAGAGCTGTGCCAAAGACCTGCTGCAGATCGTCAAAACAAAGAAGACGGAGCTGTTGTTTCTGGCGTTGATCATCCGATTGCTGAAGCCTGGCGGACGAGCCGCTGTCATCGTGCCGGACGGTGTGCTGTTTGGTTCCTCGAATGCCCACAAGACCCTGCGTAAGCTGTTGGTGGAAGAGCAGAAACTGGACGCCGTCATTTCGCTGCCGGGAGGAGTCTTCAAACCGTACGCAGGCGTCTCGACGGCGATCCTGTTGTTCACGAAAACCAACTCGGGCGGCACGGATCACGTGTGGTTTTACGACGTGGAAGCTGACGGCATGTCGCTCGACGACAGACGCACCGAACTCCTCCCGCCGGAAAAGTTGGGCGTTGTGCCGACGGTGGCACTCACGGCGGGGGAACATGCGAAGAACAACCTGCCGGATATCCTCGCTCGGTGGCGTTCCCTTTCAAATTTGAAATCTCAAATCTCAAATAGCGAAGCCGCAAGGCCTCGCACGGCCCAAAGTTTCTGTGTGCCGAAAGCCGACATCGCCGCCCAAGGCTACGACCTGTCGCTGAACCGCTACAAGGAGGTGGTGCATGAAGAGGTGACACATCGTTCTCCGGACGACATCCTTGCGAGCCTCGCGAAACTGGAAGCAGAGATTCAGCAGGGCATGAAGGAATTGAAAGGGATGCTGAAGTGAAGATCACGCAAGTCCTGAAGCTGGTCAATGACATGCAACGTGACGGCGTGATTGATCGATATGCCATCGGCGGTGCGGTCGCGGCGGCGATGTATCTGGAACCGATTGCTACGCTGGATATCGACATCTTTGTTGCATTTCGAGTTCAGGAAAACCAGTTTCTGATTTCTCCGCAGCCGCTGTATGATTACCTGATTCCCCGTGGAGCACGGATTGAAGGTGAGTATCTGGTCATTGGCGATTGGCCGGTGCAATTCCTTCCGCCGACTGGTCCGCTGGCAGGGGAAGCTCTGAACCAGGCGGTTGAAACGGAAGTAGAAGGTATTCCAACGCGAGTTTTTACGGCGGAGCACCTTGCCGCTATTGCGCTGGAAACAGGTCGCCCAAAAGACATGGCACGGCTGGTCGCGTTTGTTGAGGATGGTGTTCTGGATTCTGATCGATTCAGTCAGTTGCTCGAACGATTTGGGCTGACAGAAAAGTGGGCGATGTTTCAAAAGAGGTATCTGTCATGACATCGTTTGAGTTGAAAGCCGTGCTGGCCAGCAAGAAGCGAATGAGAACCAAACTGGCATCCTTGCCGTTTGCTGTGAAGCTGCGACTGCTGGAAGCCATGCGAGAACGGCACCTGGCAATTGCCGCAGGCCGAGAGTCAAAGCTCCATGAGAAAGCAGGTTCATGAGTCCGTTGCTGTTGAGCCGCAAAGAAGCAGGCACTCGAAATACTGGAAGCAGAGATTCAGCAGGGCATGAAGGAATTGAA
>JANOUN010001232.1:0-4349 GCA_031416875.1 Planctomycetota bacterium
AAATCTGCATGTGCGATCTCGTGGATTTACGCTGATTGAGCTGCTTGTCGTGATCGCGATTATCGCGATTCTGATCGCATTACTGCTGCCAGCGGTGCAGCAGGCCCGAGAGGCGGCTCGGCGAACCCAGTGCAAGAACAATCTGATGCAGCTGGGACTGGCGTTACACAATTACGAAATGGCTTTTGAAATCCTGCCACCGGGCTGTGTGAATGAGACGGGCCCGATTCGCAACATCGAAGAAGGATATCACATGTCCTGGATCGTGCAGATTCTGCCGATGATGGAACAGGCCAACCTGTTCAGTCAGATCAACTTCAATGCCAGCGCGTACTCTGCCACAAATGGCGGATTTCGCGGCATGGCGATCCCCACACTGGGCTGTCCGTCCGATTGGCAGCGCGTGTTGAGTCAGGGTAATCAGACGCTGGCCATGAGCAATTACGCTGCGTCATTTGGTGGTGCCGATGTTCCGATCGACGTAAAGAACAACGGTGTTATGTTTCTCAACAGCAGTGTTGGTTTTCGACAGATTCGTGACGGAGCGTCCAATACGATCATGGTCGGTGAAAAATGTGTGGTCGAAAATGCCAGCGAACTGGGCTGGATGTCGGGCACGAAATCCACGCTGCGAAATTCGGGCGTGCCGATCAACCGCGGCTGGGATGTCGGCGGAACTGCGCCGGGAGCCTCAAGATTCCGAATGCCGCTGCCGCCGCCGGATGATACCGCCACCAGTGGCTATTCCAGTTACCACACCGGTGGTTCACAGTGTGTGCTGGCCGATGGTTCAGTGCGATTCCTGAGTGAAAATATCAGTCTTCCGCTGTATGCAAATCTTGGCAATCGAGCCGACATGGAAATCATTGGAGAGTTCTGATGAGGTATCTGCCTGCGAACTCAAAGCGTCGCTTACGCGGATTCACGCTGCTGGAACTGCTGATCGTGATCGCGATCGTGGCCATTCTGATTGCACTGCTGCTGCCTGCTGTTCAGCAGGCACGTGAGAATGCGCGTCGCGTGCAGTGTCAGAACAATCTGGTGCAACTGGGGGTGGCTTTGCAACACTACAATCAGACGTTCAGCGTCCTGCCCCCCGGATGCGTCAATGAGACCGGGCCAATTCTTGCAGACAGCAAAGGCTATCGTATCGGCTGGATTGCGCAGATTCTGCCTCAACTTGGCCAGGACGGCGCGTGGAATCAGATCAACTTCGGTGATCCACGCCGCTCGTTCATGTCGCCGGAAGAAAATACTTCACTGGATGAGGCAATCGTGCTGTGGAACCAGCTTGAGTCGGGTGAGATTACAAAAGAACAAGCAATGGAAATGCAGAATGGGATGAATCCCGCTCTGAACAGACAAATCGGCAGTGGCTATGACCTCACAAAAGGAAAGCCAGAGCCTTCCGATCTGGTCGGGAGATTGTCAAACAGGTCGTTGGATCTGCCTGTGCTTCAATGCCCGTCCAGCTCGGCCTCAAGTTCTGAAGCTTCAAGCTATGCCGGCGTGCACAACAGTGTCGAACAGCCGATCGACATCGATGGTGATGGCTTGTTGTATCTGAACAGTTCAGAGTCGCTGGAATCTGTCCCGGACGGCGCGTCGAATACGTTGCTGCTGGGAGAACACATGAATGTGCCGCTGGGATCCGTTTGGATCTTCGGAGACCGTGGAACGCTTCGCAACATGGGAGATACGAATGGATTGGGTTCGTACTCACGCATCATGAATTACGACCCGCTCACAGGCGAAATGGAAGACACCCGCAATATGACAGACGAAGAACGTGCTGAATACAAGCTCATTCAGAATCAGAAGGTCGGCACGTTCGGAAGTGCGCACAATCTTCACGTGCATTTTCTGCTTGCCGACGGCAGCGTCCGCGGAATTCGCAAGACCATGTCGCAGGACGTGTTGCTGAAATTGGCGTCCCGCAAAGACGGGCAGCTTGTGTCTGCCACGGAATTCTGATGTAGGATGGACATTCATGTCCGTCGCATGGCCAATATCTCGGACATGAATGTCCAAGCTACAGGAATTACAACTATGGACTGAGCTTCAGGAACTCGGCCCGTCTGCTCGTCACACTCCGAATTAGTTCGACTGTCCCAGATTCGCTTGTAGTCCCGGCTTTAGCCGGAAAACGGGCTGACTGCGTATGGCTTGGCAGGCAGAATTTCCGCCTAAAGGCGGGACTACGAACAAAGTGGGACAGTCGAATTAGGCCACAGTGCGTCAAGCTTTCGCGGCATGGGTGAGGCGTCTGGAATCCGGAGCGGCAAAGTGCCGGTGGGCTGACGCCCAATGGCACTCACTTTAACTCAAAAGTAGCAGGCACACGCCGTGTGCCGTCCGCTCATTCGCCCGTTTTCAAGGGCTTCGGCACTTGGAAAGTGCCTGCTACTTTCTAAAGCGAGTGCCGGTGGGCTGGCGCCACACCGCTCGCCGGTGGCGTTCGACCGGTCCCAAGACCACTTTCACGTTCGAAAACGGGAACTGCGGGGCTCAATCGCTCTTGAAACGTGTTTTTCCTTGCCGAATTACTGTTGTGGACTTACACTCCCCCGCTTCGTTATCCAGCCAATGGGCTGGGTTGTGTCACGCTGCCAGGAATTCCGTGGTGGCATTTTGGTTCAGTCCTGATGCCGGTGTACTTGTCACTGGCTGGCTGAAACACCTGAAGGTTTAAGCAGATGAAAAAAGATATTCACCCGAAATACCAACCGGTTGTGTTCATGGACACCTCCACGGGAACTCGTTTCCTGATCAACTCCACGATGCGTACCAAAGAGAAGACAACGTGGGACGATGGCACCGAATACCCCCTCGTCAAAGTCGAAATCAGTTCGGCATCGCACCCGTTCTATACGGGCAAGATGAAGTTCATCGATTCCGCCGGTCGCGTCGAAAAGTTCACGAAGAAATATAAATGGGGCAAAAAAGAAGAAGAAACCGCAAAGTAGCGACTGTGATCTGACAATCTGACAAGGGCGTGCGCAGGGATCTGCGCACGTCCTTTCTTTTTGCCTGCGGGCAAATCGGTTTCCAGTTTACAGATTTTTGTTCACAGGCACACACTCATGTTTCCCGTTCTTGAACGCCAACTGGCCCGCTACGAGGAACTCGAAAAACAGCTGCAGGATCCCGATGTCCTGTCGAATGTCTCGCGGATGCTGGAGATTCAGAAGGAAATCGGCAAACTGGCACGCATTGCGGCCGCCGTGCGAAAATTCCATCGTCTGGAAGGCGACATCGACGCCGCGAAGATGATGATCGACGAGGAAGACGACCACACTTCGCGGGAATATGCCAAGTCCGAACTCAATCAGCTGGTCGCGCAGCGAGATCAGCTGGCCGTCGAACTGGAAGACATGGCGACTGCCGGCGATTCCATCACACGGGGAGCGTGCATTATGGAAGTTCGAGCCCGGACGGGCGGCGACGAAGCCGCGTTGTTCGCCAAGGACATTTTCGACATGTATATGTCCTATTGTGAACAGAGAAACTGGAAGACGGAAGTTCTGGACTACAGTCCAACGGAACTGGGTGGTCTGAAAGAGGTCGTTTTTTCTATTACGGGCGAAGGTGCTTTTCACTCATTGCAATTTGAGAGCGGTGGGCATCGCGTGCAGCGTGTGCCTTCGACTGAGACCCAGGGGCGAGTCCATACCAGTGCCGCGACGGTGGCCGTGTTGCCGGAAGCCGACGAAGCGGAAATCGATATTCGCCCCGAGGACGTGCAGGTGGATACGATGCGTGCCGGCGGACCGGGTGGCCAGAAGGTCAACAAGACAGAAAGCGCCGTGCGTTTGACACACCTCCCGACCGGAATCGTCGTGAAGTGCCAGGACGAAAAGAGCCAGCACAAGAACCGCGCAAAAGCGATGCGCGTGCTGCGCAGCCGCATTCTGGAAGCTCAAACGACGAAGCTGCAGAACGAACGCGCCGAACATCGACGGACGCTGGTTGGCTCCGGTGACCGCAGCGAGCGAATTCGGACATACAATTTCCCGCAGAATCGCATGACCGATCATCGCTGCAATCTGACGATTTATAAACTCGATCGAATCATGATGGGCGACATGGGAGAACTCATCACCGCCTTGCTGGCGTTTGACCGCAACGAACGACTGCGAGACGCAGACGAAGCCATGTGAGCGACTGGCATGGCGAGCGGAGCGGCGTCAGCCCTCCGGTACAAAAAAACATGTCGGAACCATCGAATGTAGGATGGACATTCATGTCCGTCGCATGGCCATGAAACACGGTCGAAGCGAATGTTATTGTGCCTTGACAACCGTTCGACAATGCGACGGTGCTTGGTCAACATCTCGGACAGGAATGTC
>JANOUN010001233.1:0-2376 GCA_031416875.1 Planctomycetota bacterium
TCTTTGCGTCCTTTGCGACCTTCTGTTCAAATTTGTCGCGCTGCCTTCTGTTCAGCAAACGTTGAGAGTTTTGTTTTGCTGGGAAGAATTCAGACGACCAGTCAACTGAGTTTCCGGCCCAACGGGCCATCCGTTCCATTAGCCCGCCCACCGGGCCAGGTCCCCGAACAGAAAAACATCGGTTCATGGACAAATCGTGTGCGCGAGTCCGGTCAGCCGCAGATTTGGGTGTGTCGTTGACGCAATGATGTTGTGCGAGTGAATCTCACAATCCGGTGGCTTCCTCGATGACCGCGTCACACCGGCAGTTGCGTTAATACCTCACGCGGGGTCAAATGACATGTTTAACCTCAACGCCATCGGCGTGAGCGCTGTTCGCGCTCCGTGCAATGCACCCACGCCGTTGGCGTTGGGGTTAAACCACCAAATGTCTTATTTGTGGCCGCGGAAGGTATATACTGTGGAGAATCGAGAATTCCCTGGCGAATGAAAACGCAGTTGGTTGACTGCCCCCTATGAGTTGAACGCTCATTCCTTCACGATGAACAGGCATTGAACATGCAGTCCGGTCCCGCATTCGACAAGCGATCGCTGCTGTTCGCGGTCACGGTATTCACAAGTGCGTTCCTGCTGTTTCAGGTCCAACCACTGCTGGCGAAGTTTATTTTGCCGTGGTTTGGCGGCACTCCGGCCGTGTGGACGATGTGCATGCTGGTCTTTCAGTTGCTGCTGTTCGGTGGATATGCGTATGCCCATCTGCTCTCGAGACTGACCAGTGTTTCCAGACAGGCAAGTCTCCACGCGGGGCTGCTTCTGATCGGTGTTCTGTTGCTTCCGATTGTCCCCGATCCGGCATGGAAACCCGTAACCGATGGAGCACCCAGCCTGAGAATCATGCTGCTGCTGCTGGCGACGGTTGGGGCACCGTATTTCCTGCTGTCGTCAACCGGACCACTGCTTCAGCATTGGTTCAGCCGGGCCGGTACAGGCACCTCGCCCTACCGGTTGTACGCCTTGTCGAACGTTGGATCTCTGCTCGCTCTGGTTTCTTATCCGTTGCTGTTTGAGCCGATGTTTTCATCGACGATTCAAGCGTGGCTCTGGTCGGTATGTTTCTTTATCTTTACCCTTTGCTGCCTGCTCTGTGCTTGGGTCACCGCCAGGCAGTCCTCCCTGTCATTGGCGAAAGAGCCGGTGCATGAGTTGGCGGCAGAGCCCGATCGGCCATCGCCAATACGCTGGTTCATTCTGGCCATGCTGCCGTCTCTGATGCTGCTGGCCACCACGAATGAAGTCTGCATGGATATCGCCGTTGTTCCGTTTCTGTGGGTCATTCCACTGACGCTGTACCTGCTGAGTTTCATCCTGACCTTTGAATCAGACCGGTTCTACAACCGGCGGCTCATGATCATTGTCACGGCAGCAAGCCTTGCCGGAACATTCATCATGATCACCAGGGGAGCGTTCTTCGGAGTGATCCTGAACATTATCATGTACTTCGGCAATCTTTTTGTGGTTTGTATGTTGTGTCACGGTGAACTTGTCCGGCTGAAGCCGCCCACCCATCGGCTGACGGCGTTTTATCTGACAATTTCTGCAGGTGGTGCAGCAGGTGGACTGTTTGTGGGATTGATTGCTCCGATAATTTTCCGAGTCTATAGCGAACTGATGCTTGGAGTTTTCGTCGGCTGTTTGCTGTGTATCGGGACTTTGATCCGCGACATTCCACAATTGCAGAAGGCGGTCCCCGGCAGTACTTTGTTGAAGATCGGAGCGGCCATCTCAGGATTGCTCCTGATGTACCTTGTTGTCTTCTCCCGGCACTCTCCGTCGATACTCGCGATTCAGCGGAATTTCTACGGCGTGCTCCGCGTTGAGGACAAAATGGATGAAATGTCTGGTCGGCCATCCCGGATAATGGTGCATGGGCGAGTTGTCCATGGGCTTCAGTTTCTGGACGCCGCTGGACGTCGTCAGCCATCGACCTATTACTCGCATTCGTCAGGAATTGGTCGGCTGCTTCGTCAACCGGCCGAAGCCGGTCGGCACATCGGTGTGATCGGGCTTGGCGCAGGGACATTGGCCGTCTACGGTGGGCCGCTTGACCGCCTGCGCTTCTATGAGATCAACCCGACTGTGATCAGTTTCGCCAGGGAACACTTCACCTTCCTGTCTGACTGCAAAAGCCAGGTCAATATCGTTTCCGGCGATGCTCGTCTGGTACTTGAACGCGAACCCGAGCAGCAGTTCGATGTCCTGGTGCTGGATGCTTTCTCAAGCGATGCGATTCCCGTGCATCTGCTGACGCGCGAAGCCATGCAGATTTATGAGCGTCATGTGAAGCCACGTGGCGTTGTGGCAGTCCACATTTCAAAC
>JANOUN010001234.1:0-6308 GCA_031416875.1 Planctomycetota bacterium
TCCATCCCAGATAATTGGTGAACCGGTTCATCCAGCGTTTTGGATTGTGACCAAGATTGGCCACAAGAACTCCTGATGTGAAGTCATACAACCGACGACCTTCCGGTGTCCAGTGAAATACTCCAGCCGATTTTGCGAGGACCGCCTGGCTGGGGGTAAACGTCCGCAACGAATGTGGCTCTGTTCCGGCAATGATATCCCGGACCGCATTGGATCGTGCTTCGTGATCGAAGTGCACAGCGAATTGAGAGGTGTTCATTTGTGGCATGGGAGAGTTTTACGGGAGGAAAGCTGAAAATCGCGGAGAGCGGTCATTCGCAGGTACGGTGTTCAATACCCGGCGACCCCGGAATTGCATTCGGATTGTATCAAACATCTGCATTGACGCGCGTCCGGGTGCCAGCCTTCGTAAGTCAGTTCGGGAATTTCCAGGATGAAAAACTATGATTTCCGGAGGGGCGTCGTATAGAAATCGGCAGAATCTGCCGCGCGAATCTGTGCCAGCATTGAGGCCTGAAGTCTTCAGAACTTGTCAGATTCGACTGACGAGTCTCACGGACAGCCGCCAGATCGACGATCGAACAGAATAAGCAAATATCACACGGTCATCGATTCATCATCGATGAACTGGTCACGGATGACTTTTAGTGCGGACGGCGAGGATGGCCGTGGAAAATATCATCAAATTTCTGCCCTGCGATGCCGTCGCGTTTCTGCGAGTTGCAGACAGCGACGCGCGGTTTCCGATTCGTCCGGTTTCTGAGGGTTCCTTCCTCATCGGACACGGAACAGCCTGTGATCTTCGGCTGGGAGACCATCAGGTTCCTGCGCTGCATTCGATCCTGCGCGTCACACGCTCGTCGGCATCGATCACGCTGATGGCCGAACGTCCGGAACTGTTCATCAACGGCGAATCTGTGCCGCGCTCGGTATTGCACGATGGCGACATTGTCGAGATCGGGGACGTGCGGCTTGTCTTTCGCTTCGTCACGGAAAATGCCGTTCCCGAACACATAAGAACGCTGACGCCGACTCAGGACGAAGCCATGGCTGAGCCGGAATCGCAGTCGCTCGAAGAATTGTCGGCACCGGAGCTGGTGACGGGGCTGGAACTTGAGTTTCAGTTACTCAACGACCTGCATTCCTCAAGTGCTGACACAATGGACCGGCTGTTGAATGCGGCTCGCAAGTCGATTGATGGTGCCTCCATCAAACTGGCTGCTCCATCGCTGCGAGTTGTCGGAATGGACGAGCGGTTTTTGGCCGCAGACCGTGAGCAGCTGCAGGAAATCGCGTTGAAGGTCAGGCAGCAGGAATCCCGCCTTGGCGACGTCTGCCATGTGCTCGAACAGATCGTCTCACAGCAGCAGATCATGACGACTGCCCTGCAGAGCGTCGCCGATCGGCTGACCGAGCTTCGCCATGCGATGCCTGGTGAACCTTCGACGACACGTCGGGCGAGTGCGTAAGGCAACTGTCCAGGGGAACGAGTCACTGCCGCTCATGAAGTGGTTGCCAGCGAAGCCATCCACTCAAACATGTGTGCAGTGTTCGAAAAGACCAGTAGATGTCGCCTGCACTCCTTTGACAGAAATCCGCGTTCGGTCATCTCGTCCAGCATCGTGACAAGGCCATTGAACAGACCGCCGATGTTCAGCACCGCGACCTGGCGAGTATGAATTTCCAGCTGCGCCCATGTGACGGCTTCGAAGAGTTCTTCCAGTGTGCCATAACCTCCGGGCAGTGCGATGTAAGCATCGGCAAGGCTGTGCATCAGCGCTTTCCGTTCGTGCATGTCGATCGTGATTCGCATATCGGCGACACCATCGTGCATGAGTTCCGGGCGAGCCAGATGTCTGGGGATCACTCCGATAATTCTGCCGCCGTTCCGCAGAACGGCGTCCGCAAGAATCCCCATGATGCCCGTGCTGCCGCCGCCGTAAACCAGCGTGTGGCCCGCCTCGGCGAGGAATAAACCCAGCAGTTCAGCCGCGGCAGTGAACTCCGCAAGATTTCCAGGCCGGGAACCACAGAAAACGCAGATGCGGGCCATGCGTGGCCTACTTCAATTCGTTCTTAATTGTATTACAGAGTGTCGTCGTGGAATTGACTTCACCCTGCATCGTGGTCTTTGGAAAGATCAGTTTTGGCACCTGACCTGAACCAACACGCTGATACAGACTCACGTGGCGGCTGATGTACTGGCCAGGCACAGCGGATCTAAGCTCCGCTTTCAGCCTTTCCTTGTCAACCAGCGTCTCGGCAAACGCTCTGGCAGAAGAAACTGTGCGCTGGCCCTGGAACATCCAGTCATGGAATGTCTGGAATTTTGCAGGATCAAGTCGCCACACGGCAATCGCAATCTTCGCCATTTCACAGGCACCTGGATGTCCGCCCCCCGTTACGGCAGGATTGCACGCATTCTCCAAAGGGACCGGAAGGGCAAAAATCGCGAGGTCTTTGCCGAACTCTTTCTGCGCACCGGAAATTGCATGATGCGTATTCCGACAGTGCGGACATGTGTAATCAAACATTTCCACAAACACATACTTTGCGTCGGTTCTTCCGAGTAACGGCCATTGCTTGATGTCGAGCGTAAATCGGCTGCCGGCAAACGTAAGCAATCGTCGTTCCGGAGGTTTCGATACCGTTGCGGCTGGTTTTTCTGCCGCGTCAGATTTTTCATTCGCTTCAGGTGTTGTCGAATCAGAAGTTCCTGCAGCGTCTTTCTTTTCACCGTCCGATTCTTTAGCCGATGCGTCAGCTGGAACTTCTGATTCTTCAGCGATTGTCGCGTCGGTCGATTTTGCGGCTTCATTATCGGATTGCGGCAAAGTCAGGAGCAGCAGGTGAGACAGATGCAGTAGTCGAGTCGGTGAGATCAAAAGCAGGGTCGTAGCAACTGATGGTTGTTTTTCCCCTGGCTTGGAATCTTCAGGTTGAGCAGACTCTGGCGCAGCAGGATTGTCTGTTCCCACCGAATTGGTCTCTACCGCGGCATCGCCAGCGACTGGTGCTGCAAAGACCTCGCCCGGCGCGGCAAAAACTTCGCCCGGTGCTTCGAAAACATCACCTGGAGCTGCAAAGACATCCGTCCCGCCGACTTCAACTGCAACACCCTGGGCGTCCGCAGCCGGAAGAGCCACATCATCGTAGTGGACAATTTCAAACTGATCCGCCTTTGGCGTTGTCGCCTGAATTCCCACGAGTGTCGCGACACCCAGCACACTGATGCCAGCCGACTTAAGTTTTAATGACAACGGGCAAAATCGTGATGCCAGCATTGTTCCGGCGAGCACAAGGCCACAGCTATGCACGACAAGGCAGTAAGGACAGAACTTGAACTCGAAAACCTGCAGCCCGATGAACCACAGCGCTGCCAGACCTGCCATGACGCTTCCCAGCGTCATTCCGCCCCAGACCAATTGTCGCAACGACCTGGGACCGCTGTGCCGCGCAAAAACCAGCAACGCGATGAGGCTGGCATAAAGTCCCGCAGCGGGAACACTCACAGGCACGCCCATGACTTTGGACCAGTGACTGGTCAGGACGTGTTCGCAATCGATCACATCACCGCTGCTGCAACCATAGACGTTTCCCATCTTGAAGGCGGTCCATGCCAGATACGCGGAGATTCCCAGCGCCGCTGCGCAAATCAGGCGGAGACTCCAGACAAATCGAACTGAAGGCAGTTCAGTCGGAATCGATGAAAGTTCATCGGACGTCCCCACGCCGGCATTGTCGAAAGACGACTGCATCAGACAGTTCCCACTGTGACGAAACCAAAAACGGTTACGAACTCAAAACAGCATGCACCCCAGAACTGTTCCAATCAAAAATCAGCAACTCCACAGCGAATATTCAGTCGACGAACGGCACAAACTCCGCCGAGACTCCCCAGTCCCGCGAATGCATTGAACATAACCTACCCCCTCCGTTCACATCCCACCAAAATCGTAGCAGTAACCGACATGTTGCCAAATACCTTTTTGGCACACGACATGTTTTCCCAAAATCCCGCGATCCATTTTCTATGCTTCTTACGCTCCATCGTTGAAGGCGGATTCAGCGTCCTGAATCAATCGCTCCGAAGCTCTCGGGATATCAGCATGTCGTGTGCCACACCATTAAACGCAATTGCAGTCGGGAAACTCATCCCGATTTTGCTCGAAAGCTGCGAATTCGAGCAGTTTTCTGTAGAATGACCCGAGTAGCGGTCGAGAGCCGCAGCCCATTCGGGTTTCAGTCCCGCGTCGGAGACACGGGGCACATTGGCCGACCTGCGTGGCTGTCGAGCGACGGGGTTCATTGTGATTAAGTTGGCGGTCCCCAAACTAAAGATTGCCGAACGCGCGAAGCGAATAAAGCGGGAGCAAAAGCCATGTCCATCGTGAATGCCACAATCACCGTACTGCTGGGCGTTTGCTCATTTGCACCCACAGGCCTCGCTGCCGAACGTCCGAATATCCTGTTCTGCATTGCTGACGACTGGGGACTGCACGCAGGAGCGTACGGAACTCCATGGGTCAGGACACCGGCTTTCGATCGCGTTGCAAGGGACGGTGTCTTATTCCAGCACGCGTACACGCCAAATGCCAAATGTGCGCCGTCACGAGCCTGCCTGCTCACCGGCCGCAATTCATGGCAACTTAAGGAAGCAGCAAATCACCTCTGCTATTTTCCACCGGAATTCAAAGGCTGGGGCGAAGCTCTGGCGGAGCATGGCTGGACCGTGGGACATACTCTGAAGGGCTGGGGCCCGGGTGTCGCCATCAGCGCCGACGGAAAGCCCCGCAAAATGACCGGCGACGCCTTTAACAAACGAACGCAGAAACCACCGGCGGCACAGATCAGCAACAACGATTATGCCGGGAACTTCAGCGAATTCCTGGATTCTGCCCCTGCAGACAAACCGTGGTGTTTCTGGTACGGCGCGATCGAACCACATCGAGGCTATGAATTCGGCGTCGGCGTAAAAAGGGGCGGCAAGTCACTCACCGATATCGATCATGTTCCCGCGTGCTGGCCTGACAATGACGATGTCCGCAACGATATGCTGGACTATGCCTTCGAAGTCGAACATTTCGATTCGCATGTTGGGCGGATGCTTTCCGACCTGGAACGACGCGGTTTGCTGGAAAATACGCTCGTGATTGTCACCAGCGACCACGGGCCGCCGTTTCCTCGAGGCAAAGGCAATGTCTACGAACTGTCCAATCATGTGCCGCTGGCCGTGATGTGGCCAAAAGGAATTCAAAGCACTGGACGCGTTGTCGACGAGTTCGTGAGTTTTGTGGATATCGCTCCGACTTTGATCGACGTCGCGGGGCTCACGTGGCAGGAGACCGGCATGGCGCCCGCCGCGGGACACAGTCTGACGGAGATTCTTCAAGGGGACACCCGAGACGGCGGTTCGGCACGTCCCGTTCAGCTCCGCGATCATGTGCTGCTCGGTAAGGAACGCACCGATATTGGACGACCAAACGACGGAGGTTATCCGACACGCGGCATTGTGACAGATGAATGGTTGTATGTCGAAAATTTTGAACCCGCACGCTGGCCGGCCGGTAATCCGGAAACCGGCTATATGGACTGCGACGCCGGAAAAACAAAAAGCGTCATCCTGCATCGCCACCGCGCGGATGCGAACGATTCGTTCTGGGCGCTGTGCTTTGGATCGCGTCCTCCTGAAGAATTGTACAACCTGGAATCCGACCCGGACTGTGTACGGAATCTCGCTGCACTCCCGAACTTCTTGACTCAAAAAAAACAACTTCGCGACCAGATGAATTCCGAACTGAGCGCGCAGGAAGATCCCCGTATGTTTGGAAACGGCGGCATTTTTGATGCCTGCGAACATTCGAACAAAGCAAACGTCGGATTTTACGAACGCTTTATGAGTGGAGAAAAGCTCAAGGCTGGCTGGATCGATCCGGACGACATTGAACCCGCCGAAATCAAATCACCGGCGCCAATCCCCTGAAACCGTTCGGAAAAATAACGTCTACCGTGACGCTCAGCGACTGGGCGTTTATCTTCAACCATCGACTAGATGTAGCGATTGATCAGGTTTTCGAGCATTTCCTGACGACCGCTTGTGTTCGCTGCCGGTTCGCCCTTTTCGAGAATGTAGGATTCCAGCTCCTTCAGATTGGTCGTGCCGTTTTCGATCTTGCGACCAATGCCACTGTCGTAGCTAGAGTAGCGGTCCTTAACAAAGTCCGTCAGGACGCCCTCAGCTCGAATTGCCGCTGCGATCTTCAGTCCGCGGGCAAATGCGTCCATGCCGCCGATGTGCGCATAGAACA
>JANOUN010001235.1:0-7601 GCA_031416875.1 Planctomycetota bacterium
ATCTGCAATAACGGAAGCACTGAATGTTACTCAGCAGCAAAAAATGCTACTGATTCTCAATCGGATGCGAACAGCATTCTGGCAACAGCATTCGTAAAATGGGCGTAGTTGCGATCGTAGTGACCAGGGCCATGAGCACCATCATGGCAAACAATGTTGGAGAGATGACACCGAGATCCAGACCGATGTTGAGCACGATCAGTTCCATCAGTCCTCGGGTGTTCATCAGAATTCCAAGTGACGCGGAAGTTCTCCAGTCAAGACCTGTAAATCGCGATGCGACCAGAGTGCCGCCAAATTTCCCAAGTGTTGCCACCAGAATGATCAATGCACAAAACCACCAGTCGGACCATTCGGAAAGCAGACCAATCTGTGTTCTGGTCCCCGTGTAAGCAAAGAACGCCGGAAGCAACAGAATTGAGACAACGTCTTCCAGTTTATGTCGAAATGATCTGGCGATATGGCTGTCGTGTGGGATGACAGCCCCCAGCAAAAAAGCCCCGAAGATTGCGTGAATCCCGATCACTTCTGTCATGACTGCTGATGCCAGCACGGCAACCAATACCCAGGCGGTCACATTCACGGAAAGTTCCGCGTTCTTTAACGGCGCCAGGTATCGCGCCATGACTGGTCTGGCGACTCCAAGCATGACTCCGATATAGCAGCCAGCCAAAACGACTGTCACCATGGCTCCATACACATCCGCCTTGGTCACGCCAACGACAAACGCCAGCAAACACCACGCAGTCACATCGTCAGCCGCCGCACAACTGAGTGCGATAACTCCCAGTTCTGTTTTGTCCAGTCGCAGATCCGTAAGAATTCGGGCCAGTACCGGAAACGCAGTAATCGACATCGCCACGCCGAGAAACAGTGCGAAGCTGGTAAATGTCACTCCTGCGGGCGCATATCCGGAATAGACGGTGAGTGCCAGCACCGCGCCAAGCAGGAATGGTCCAATGATGCTGGCATGGGAAATCGCCACGGTGGCATGAGCCCGTGATCGCAACAATCCAGAGTTCAGTTCCAGGCCCACGAGAAACATGTACAGGATCACGCCAAGTTGCGCGAGGATTCCGAGGATCGGCGAGACTGCTGCTGGGAACACGAACGCCATGGCGTCCGGAGCAATTCGACCAAAAAGCGAAGGACCAAGGGCGATTCCTGCAATGACTTCCCCAATGACGCGAGGTTGCCCGAGACGCTGGCAGACAAAACCCAAAAGCCGAGCGACTGAAATCACCACAACAAGTGCGACTAAAACCTGCGGCAACAAGGGGGATTGTTGCAGAATTCCGGGTACGATTGCCGTGGGTGACGATATCAATGGCTGTGAAGAAAGCTTCTCACCAAAGTGCCGGATGATGGAAAAGCCAATACCAGCAACAACGAGGAGCACAATGTAGGCGGTCGTTATCTGACGAGCATCAGGAAGTTTTTTGCTAACCGAAACGCCGCGAACATCACTCACAAAAAAAGATCCTGAAACTAGGCAAGTCATCGTCGGGAGCGGTCATTGCTCATAGCGGTGCGTACCGGAACCTGCTGCTGCAGATCGAATGCAGTACAGGCGTAGCGTAGTCACCGCACAAATCAATGTCCAGACAACATTTGTTTTAACATTTGTCTGACCGGGCTGCCCATCGTGACTTCCCCGCGGCGGAATCACCACGAACATCATGCCAAGGAAATCTGTGAATTCCAATCTTCCGCGAGTGGCTCCCGCCGCCTTTTCACAGCGGGTTGACAGCTGAGATTGAATAACGGCGGACTAAAAATCCGCAGAAGCAACCGAATCAGGAAAGTACAACTACTCCTCGTGGTGTCTGAAATGTGGCCGTCAGGCCGATCGAGACACCGTCCGGTGGCACCGCGACTGAAAACGGGCCTTTGAACCTCGCCGCAGTCCTTCGCAAGTGGCAGAGCGATTTCCCCGCCTGGTGGGAAACATTCTTCGTATTTGATCGGCAATCTGGTCGAGTCTTGTTTTTCCCGGAGTGATGATGCGAACGGCATTCGCCCAGGCGGGGCATCGATCGAATTCGCGATTTGCGTGATCTGTATACAAATCGCAAGTGAGCCCCTCGAACTTTGAATCCACGCGTATGCAGAAATCGTGCGTGTTGTATCCAAAGATTCGCGACGGAATGCGTTGACAGGAATCGAATTGTCGCCAACGTGGCGGCAAGAAAGACCTGACCGTTGTTTGAAATGACAACGTACATTTTAAGGAGGCATTTACGATGAATTGGGATCAAATCAAAGGAAAGTGGCAACAGGCGAAGGGACAGGTCCAGCAAAAGTGGGGTGAACTCACTGACGACGACTTGGATGTGGTAGACGGTAAGCGAGAAGAGCTCGTGGGCCGAGTCCAGGAGAAATACGGTATCGCGAAAGAAGAAGCTGAAAAGCAAGTGAAGGAATTCGAAACCTGCTGCAAGTGCTGAATTCGCAGGGCAATCAGCATCTTTAGCGAACCAGAGCGTCTGCGAATTCATATTCGCAAATTATGTGTCATACGCCAAACCTCAATGCAACACGCCACAGGCTATTCTGGGATAGCCTGTGGCGCGTTCATTCAGTACTGATTCCCATATGAAGGGCTCGTTCAGCAAAAAGATCAGACTGAGTCAGATAGAAGGCCGTCTGGCTATCGGCGACGCATCAACATTGCAATGCCAAGGCCTGCCAGGAGTCCGCTGCCGAACAGGATCGCCACGGCTGCTCCCGGATTCTCTTTGGCGTACCTTGATGCCTGCTTATATCCCTCAGCGAGTTTTTGAGCAGCGACGTCATAGCCTTCGCTGTAGACTTCGCCAGCCTGCGACGCAACTCCGGAACAGAACTGACCGACTTGATTCTGAATTGAACGGCTTTGTGCGATCATCTCTTCGAGCTGATTTTCGATCACATTTCTCGCCTGACCTGTGCAACGCTGAATCATCTGCACAAGCTGATCAGCAGATCCCGTAAAACTCTGCAGGTCACTATCAGACAACTGCTGCCACTTTGACTTCAAGGTCGCTTTGATGTCATTCCAGTTTTCTTCCAGTACCGTTTGATTGACCATTGCTTTTTTCCTTACAGTTACCGCGTGAAGGTATCTTGAACATTGACAAGTCCGCATCGCTGCGATTTTGAAATGCGCTTCGAAAATCACCGGGTACAGTTTCGGCATACTGTGGTGAATTTCGAAAGCTCGGGCCGTCCTGAATTCTGACGGATCTGGCGATAGCACAACCGCTTTAGAAATCGCAACCTCTGACAAACAACAAAATGATCACGATTGGCAGCGGCAGGCCGATAAGCCATCCAAGAATCCCGTACTTGATTTTGCCACTGCGATTGTTGTAAGCGGGCATTTGTCGCCTCCTGGTGATCGAAATCGAATCTACGTATTAAACACCGTCGTAGGAATAGCAGTTGTAGTGCCATTCATTTCAGAATCTTCTGAGTTGCGCGAAATGCCGTGATTTTACTGAGAAAAACGTCGCGAGGCAGGATTCTCCGCGCTGCGTTCAGGTTCTCTTGCCAATGTTCGCTGGTGGCTCAGCGATCTGACTGACTCATCGAATACCGTCCTCTGTTCCTGGCCTGCTCATGAATGCGTGAGCAGAAACGAACAACCCGCCATTTTCCTCGACAATGCTGGCAGTCGCTCAGTCGTCACGGCGCGTCAAGAGACGAGTTTCGCTTTACGCAGAAGACCGTTACCAGTGCCTGATCGCCCGACGTTCAGTATGGCGTCCATGCGACCTGTCCAATCTCCATCGCAAGCCTGACAACTGTTGAGACTCAGAGATTTCGCAATATACACGCATCTTTAAGCTTTGGCACAGCATTCGCGTTTACGGGTTTTGTGGGGCCAACTAATGGCTTCGCGATGTCATGGAGGATATGTCTTCCTGGCATGGCTTGTAATGGAACTGTTGAGCCTGTGCTCAACGCACTTCAGTGATGTTCAAAAACACGTACAGAGAATTAAGGAGACATCCATGCCGACGACAGCAGAAATCAAGGGCAATTGGGATCGGTTGAAAGGCCAGGTTCGCGAGCGTTGGGGTCAGATCACTGACAACGATTTTACGCGAGTCCAGGGCAATACTGATCAGCTGATCGGAATGATTGAGCAAAAGACCGGTGCTGCTCGACGTGAGGTTGAGCAGTTCCTCGACGGAGCGTTAAAGGACGGCGAATCCATCGTGACAAACGCCGCTGAGACGGTACGTGAATATGCCAACCGAGCTACAGAAGTCGCGAAAGACCAATACGATCGAGTGAATAAGCAGGTTGAAGCTGGGCTGGAAGAAGCTCAGGAAACGATTCGCACTCGGCCCGGTATGTCCGTTGGCGTGGCCTTCGGAGTCGGCGTTGTCACTGGTGCATTGCTCAGTATTCTGCTCCGCTCGGATCGGGCGTAATCGCCGGTCCATGCTGCACTCGTCACCAAGGCATCGCCCGCTGCGGAGTTTTGTACTGGCGAGTCGGTCGATCACTCCGTGCTGTTGATCACAGCGGAAATTAAAACCTGCGGCGAGCGTCGCGGGCTTACAAACATCTATCTTAACAGGCTGATCCGCATGTCCGTTGCAATTGAAAGCCAGTCAGAACGAATCAGGTCGAAAATGGCTTCATTGCGTGTCCATATGCACAAAGACGCCAGGCGGATAGTTGCGAATACCAATCGTCTGTTGGACTGGAAGGACTATGTCAAACAGTTCCCAAAGGCGCTCGTCGCTGCGGGGCTGTTGACAGGTTTCGTCTTTGTGCCAGGCAGAAAGGTGGTTCCTACTGTGAGGCTCAGTCAGGGATCGCTGGACGAATTGGTGGCGCAGCGGCAACAACAATTGGCTGCTGAATTTCCACATCGTTCAGAAATCGCTTCCGGAGCTTTGCGGATGTTGACTGGCCTTGCAATGAGCGGTGCAGCAATCCTGGTTCGAAAGGGTGTCGAGCACTATCTCAACAGCCAGTCGAAATCTGGCGCAAATCGCATTGACGATACTTTCAGGAGTAATTGATGTGATTCAGGAACGCACTCAACCACGGTTCAAATTCCCAACAAACACTGCGAGTACGCAGCGCAATCCATCGACGGGAATGCCGTCAATCGCAGGACTAGACCAATGGATTCAACAACATCCTCAAGCAGCGTTCTTTGGAGCCGTCTTTTTGGGAGCCAGTCTCGGATGGCTTCTGAAGACCAGAAAGTAGAAACGCCCAAACAACGACCATTGGGGACGAACATTGCTTCGCTGGTACGAGATCTGGCCAGGATGGGCGATCTTCAGCTGCAGTTGCTCTCGCTGGATGTCCAGCAATTCTGGGCCCGTGCAAGAACCGGACTGACGGTTTCGTTGCTCGCAGGGATTGCGATCCTGGGGGCACTTCCGGTACTGCTCTTTGGAATTGCCGGAACATTGCAGCGTGTTGCTGGCTGGAGTTCAGAAGCCTGTCTGCTGATTCTCGGGTCTGCACTGACGGTGGGAGGAGCAGCCGTGATGTGGATTGCCGTGACTCGCGTCGGGAACGCCGCTGCGAGTTTCAGGCGATCCCAGGAAGAGCTAGCTCAGAATCTTAAATGGGTGCGGGAAGTTCTGCACCAGGATGAAGAATAAACACCAGTGAATCGCTATGCGCGGTTTCACACACATTGAGAACAGGGAGTATCATAATGGCATCATCAACCGTTCAGAATCGCGTCGAACGAAATACCGACGACAGCATGAACCGTCGCCGCGATCAATCAGACTGCCAGCCTCAACTGAGTGTGCTGAATGATTTTCAGTGCTACGCGCGGGAATACGTTCAGCAAAAGCCGGAGACCGCTGCCTTGATTTGCCTTGGCATCGGCTTCATTCTCGGATGGAAACTGAAGCCTTGGTAGGTCGCACGCAGGGGTCCTGTGAGTGAATCATGGCCAGTAATTGATAACACCGTGATTGAACCCTCGCCGATCTGCCGCCACTGGCCGTCTCAGTTTGCTGAGCGGCCCCCACCTCGGCGCATTGAACCTCGAAAAGAGGGCAGAAACCAATCGTGCGCAGCACCCTTCGGGCCATTTGGCTCTTTGTTCCTGCCCCCTTTTCCCTTCCTTGACAGAGCAATAGCTCGTCCCCGCTAACTCCCCACGCAGGTTTTCCAATTCACAATACTTCCGATGGAATCTGGAGGTCAACCGAATCGGGCAGGATCCCGTTAACGACAGGTGAGACCACTCATGTCCATCCTATTCAAAACAATTCTAGCGACGCTGTCATTGGCAATTTGCGGACTTACCGTCCATCACGTGGCAAAGAACGCGAACGCCACGGATACGGCAGTGGTGACCGCGAGGTTGCCGGATATCGCCAGAAACCGTTTAACCTCAGCCAACTCTGTGAACGCGTCAGTATTGCCTGCACCTGCAGGAATAGACAATTTCAACGAGTTTCGCGATCACCTGAATTCAGCTCGCGCCGCTGCAGAAGCAATGCCCGGGTACACAGCGATCCTGGAAATGCAGGAAGAGGTCGATGACACATTGCGGCCGGTTGATCGCATTGAATTCAAGACTCGCCGCGATCCATTCAGCGTCTATATGCGATGGAACGACAGCGGTCAGGAAGCACTCTTTGTGGATGGCGAAAATGACAATCGACTGATTGTAAAACCGACGAAAGGACTTGCCGCAATTCGCCGCGTTTGGCGACTTGAGCCAGACTGCCGAATGGCAAAGCAGAATTGCCGATATCCGATCACAGACGCAGGCATTGAAAAACTCGTGATTCGCATACAGGCGTTCTACCGCGAGCAAGACATCGTACCAGCCCTCGCCAATTGCGAGTTGTCGGAATCAATACTCGCCAACCGAGAAGTGAAGGTCTTTGAAGTTCAATTCAAAGACAAGAAGACGGTGCCAGACTACTGCGCCAGCAGATTTGTTTTCGATAAGCAAACCCAATTACTGATCGCAGTGGACAACTATGGATGGTCGAATGACGAATCACCGCGACTCATCGAGCACTACTTTTACGATGAAATCAGTGTGATTCCGAATCCAAAAGACCGGGATTTCGCACAAGAAAACCCAGCCTATGCATTTAAAGCACGATAGCGGTCTGCCGGCAAGCGACGGGTGCAGACGGTTCTTCGTCCACAGTTTTCAGAGCGAAGAATCACTCGCCTAAATACTCTGCGTTGTGTGAATCGTCCGCGACGTTGCCCATGCATTGCCTGTCGGTTCCAACTTCGCCGCTCAGCCAGTATTCTGACATCCGAGTGCCATTCACCTCATTTGCCCGAGGCGGATACTGCGGTCACGCCGCTGACTGTGCGATCGCTGGCACATCTGCAGACTTTCGCTTACACGTTCCCCTGTGTCCTCAACCTTCCGCTCAAGAAAAGGATGTTGTGATGACCACCACCCGATGCCTTATTCGTTTCCTGCTGATTCTGGTGATCGCAATGATCACAGCAGAGATCACGCTGGCTCAAGCCACTGCTGTTCCGTCCGTGGCATCGGAACTGAACGATGGCAAACTTCGGATCATTTGCTTTGGCGCTCATCCCGACGACGCGGAATACAAGAGTGGCGGCACGGCTGCACTCTGGGCCGCTCA
>JANOUN010001236.1:0-10209 GCA_031416875.1 Planctomycetota bacterium
CGGCTGAATTCCTCGCTGGCGCTTCGGGTTGGGGTTGGTATGATCATGAGCCCCAAGAATCACTAAATCAACGACCCGCAAGCGAGACGCCGCTGGATTTTCAATGCGAACGGATCCCTATTCGACAATGATTTCCCGGACGGTTTTTCCGCTGGGGATCATCGGCAGGACGTGTTCCTGATAAGGACAGATCACGTCCAGCAGGTATGGGCCTTTGTGGCTGATCATTTCCGCGAGAGCCTTTGGGTATTCCGCTTTGCTGCGGACCTGTCGCGCCTTGACGCCATAGCTTTCGGCAATCCCGACAAAGTTCGGGAAGGTGTCAGTCGGCATGGAACCGTCGCCTTCACCGAGTGCTTCCGGATGATCTGACGGGCCAAGGTACGTGTGAGCTCGCCGACCGGAATTGAATCGGTCTTCCCACTGCACAACCATGCCCAGATGCTGATTGTTCAGCAGCAGGATCTTCACCGGGAGTTTTTCGCAATGCAGAGTCGCCAGTTCCTGGATATTCATCTGGAACGAACCATCGCCATCGATATCAAACACCAGCGAATCCGGATGCGCGGACTGCACACCCATCGCAGCGGGCAGACCGAAGCCCATGGTTCCCAGACCAGAACTGCTCAACCAGCGACGTGGTTTGTTGAACTTATAGAACTGTGCCGCCCACATCTGATGCTGGCCGACCCCCACGGAAACGTAGCAGTCCATCTTCTGCGTCTGCCGCCACAGTTCGTCGATTGCATACTGTTGCAGAATTGCGTCGCCGGTGGTCGCATAGGCCAGCGGGAATTTCGCCTTCCAGCCGTCGATCGTGTGACGCCATTCGGTCAGATCCGGAATGTCCGCGTCGTCCAGAGCCGCATTGAGTGCGATCAGCGTTTCGCGAACATCCGCGTGAATCGGGATGTGCGCTTCTTTATTTTTGTTGATCTCAGACGGATCAATATCCACATGCACAATTTTGCCGTGCTTCGCAAACTCGGCGAGTTTCCCGGTGACACGGTCGTCGAAGCGAACTCCGAACGCCAAAAGTAAATCGGACTGGTCGACAGCGTAGTTTGCGTAAACAGTTCCATGCATTCCCAGCATATGCAGTGACTGCGGATGCGTACCGGGGAATACGCCCAAACCCATCACTGTCATCGTCACCGGAATGCCGGTTCGCAGAGCGAATTTTGTCAGTTCTTCCGCTGCTTCGCTCTGGATACAACCACCACCCACGTACAGGACCGGTCGACGCGAGCGACGAATCGCCGCAAGAACCTGTCGGATCTGTTCAGGAGCAACGGGAGATACCTCAGGATGATAGCCGGGCAGATTCATCGGCGGATCGAAATTCACTTCGTCCAGTGGCATCGTTTCCAGCTGGACGTCTTTGGGAAAGTCGATCAGCACGGGGCCAGGTCGTCCAGTGGAGGCGATGTGAAAGGATTCCTTCACAATCCGCGCCACGTCGCGGATGCTGGTGATCATGTAGTGATGTTTGGTGATCGCGCGGCAAACTTCCACCATCGGGGTTTCCTGAAACGCATCAGTGCCGATGACCGCTTGAGGAACCTGGCCTGTGATCGCGATCAACGGGATACTGTCCAGCTTGGCGTCGGCGATGCCGGTCACCAGATTGGTCGCTCCTGGCCCGCTGGTTGCCATCACCACGCCGGTCTTGCCGGTGGACCGGGCGATTCCCTGAGCCGCAAAGCAGCC
Source organism: Planctomycetota bacterium (assembly GCA_031416875.1). Classification (GTDB taxonomy): domain Bacteria; phylum Planctomycetota; class Planctomycetia; order Planctomycetales; family Planctomycetaceae; genus SXXK01. The sequence goes on from JANOUN010001236.1 coordinate 1,711, forward strand.
GCCTTGTTCGTGTCGCGGCAGAATCGTACGAATGTTGTCGCGCTGCTCGCGCAAGGCCTGATGCAAGGGCATGCTGCAGCCGCCCGGATAGGCATAAATCGTGTCTGTCCCCAGCCGAACGAGCATCTCGATCAGAATCTGGGCACCGTTAATTGTCTGAGTTGCTTTTTCAACGGTAGCCAACGTCGTGACTTTCTTTATCGAGTGTTCAAAATTGGATGGACATTCAAGTCCAACTCACGGAAAACGACGAAGGACAAGAATGTCTATCGTACAATACAGGCAGGCCGAACTAAATATCCATTGGCAGGAATTTCACACTCTACGACGCCGTCAGCCACGGCAAAGCTGCCCCGGCCGGAGGAAGTCTTACGATGTCAACCCCTGTCACTTCCTTGTGGCTCTTGATTTTTTGAATGGACTCAGCCGACGGCTCGTTGTCCAGATTCAACACCGCCACCGAAGCGCCTCCTGGACGATCCTGTTTGCGCCCCAGTGCCATCTGGGCAATGTTGACGTTGTGTTCGCCGAAGACGGTGCCGATGAAACCGATCAGCCCCGGCACGTCGCGGTGCCGGTAGATCAGCAGCAGGCCGTCGAGGTAGGCTTCGAAGTGATACTCGTTCAGGCGGACCAGGCGCAGGAACTGATTTCCAAAGATCGTCCCGGACGCTTCGAACGTTCCCTGATCAGTCGTCAGAACCACAGACACCATGGATGCAAAGTTTTCGCACTCACCACTTGCCGATTCAAGAATATGAATCCCGCGGGCCTGAGCGACGGAGGTGGCGTTGATGATGTTGACACTTTCGTCGAGAGCTGCCTCCAGCAGTCCGGCCGTCATCGCGTTTGTCAACAGGCGTGTTTTCTTGTGGGCCGCCTCACCACGGTAAATGATTTCTGCGCCTTTCAGACTCTGGCCCTTAATCATCTGTGCCGAAAGCAGCCCAAGCCGATAAGAGAGATTCAGGTAGTTTTTCAGCTCACCCATTTCCGAGGCTGAAACCGGAGCCATGTTGACCGCACAACGAATCTCGCTCCGTTTCAGATACGCAACGACGAGTTCTGCGGCCTCGATGGCGACCATTTCCTGAGCCTCTTCCGTGGATGCACCCAAATGCGGCGTGGCCAGCACTTGAGGCAGGTCGATCAGACGGCGATCCTTTGGCGGTTCATCGACGAACACGTCCAGAGCCGCGCCGGCCACATGACCTGATTCGATCGCATCCGCGAGATCTTTTTCATCCACAATGCCGCCGCGGGCACAGTTGATGATCCGAACACCCTTCTTCATCTTCGCCATGCGAGCCGCGTTGATGATACTGCGAGTCTCCTCAGTCAGCGGCGTGTGGACAGTGAGATAATCGCACTTCCCGACGATGTCGTCGACGTCGCGATACAGTTCGATGCCATACTCTTTGGCTTTTTCTTCAGAGAAGAACGGGTCATATCCGACAACCGTCATTTCAAACGCCACCGCGCGCTGAGCGACACTCAGCCCAATACGCCCAAGACCGACAACGGCCAGCGTTTTACCAGCCAACTGAGTGCCCTGAAAAGATTTTCGATCCCATTTTCCAGACTTCATGCTGGCATAAGCCGGGCCGATGTTGCGGGACAGCGCCAGCATCATGGCGAATGTATGCTCCGCGGTGCTGATCGTATTGCCGGTTGGCGTGTTCATTACCAGGATGCCGGCACGCGTCGCGGCTTCCAGATTGATGTTATCCACACCCACCCCGGCGCGGGCGATACATTTCAGACGATCCTGGCCGTCGAGAATCTCGGCGGTCAACGTCGTACCGCTGCGAATGATAATACCATCCGCCGTCTTCAGCTCTTCACGCACCTGGGCAGGCGTGAGACCGCTTTTGACGACAACTTCGATACCTTCGGTTTGTTCCAGAATCTTCAGGCCAGCCTTGGACAGGCTGTCGGTAATCAGCACTCGATACACGGTGGGGCCACTTTGCAGTTTGAACCAGGAACGGAAGAGACAATTGAGTGTTTTCAGACATGAACAACTCTCCGCAGTTGCCCGCGGTTTTTAATCGGAAACGAGTCTAATCACAAGACGCGGAGTTTGTTGGTCGAGTTCACCCGGTGTTTCAGGCGGTCTCAGTTTCGGGGACCACGAGTCAGGCTGAATCGGCAACTCTGTTGTGCGCACGCAAAGATCCGCGTTTTGGGATCCCGGAGTTCGCGATGCCCACGGCTGGTTCGCCTTTTCAGGGGAAGTCGGCAGAATAAACGAACGTCTTTCCCAGAGCCAAATGATCTGAAAAAGAAAGCGGTGACGAGTCACCGCACTCCAAAGGTCGCTTGATTGGGGGCCTAGCTGCCGCACAAAAGCACGCAATATAAGCACACGTGCTTACAAATAAGGCACATGTTGGCTTTCCTGATATCGCGACGGTGCACATACGACTGAACAGATTGATGTAAACAGCATGATATCAAAAGCTTGCAACCCAATAGTCATTGTCACCTGCACATTCGGGCACGTCGTTTGCAAAAAGCGGTGACAGGTCATTTCGTTTGCATGGCTGCGAACGACGCGGGAAGGAGCAGCTTCAGGGCAATGACATAAGCGACAAGGCTTGTGCCATCTCCTGATGGGTTCAACGTCCGGTTCTGGCTGAATGAGGTGCCTTTTCTTTCGGCAATTTCACCACGAACGCCTGCAAGAACCACACGGACGATGTGGAAACTATGAGTTTCTGCACGTTATACGCAACGATTCAAGTCTGAGAGCAAGCGAGGAGACGGCGATGATTGGCAGTTTTTGGTTCCGGTTTCGGCCAGCAATATCAATGGCCACGTTCGGGATCTGTTTCCTGGTCGCCGCCTCGGGGGCAGCATATGGCCAGGATCCTCCGGCAGCAGATGCGGCTGCATCCGCTACTGAGGAGGTCGTGACGACAGAAGAAGTTGTGGCGACAGAGGCCGCCGCTGCTCCCGCTCCCCATCTCGCAGGTACCATCGACACGGGATCGACCACGTGGTTGTTGATCAGCTCTGCTCTGGTTTTCTTCATGATGCCTGGTCTCGCGTTGTTTTATGGAGGCATGGTTCGAGCCAAGAACGTGCTGAATATGTTCATGTGCGTGATGGTGTGTGTGCCCATCGTCACGATTCAATGGGTCGCCTGCGGATATAGTCTGACATTTGCCGTTCCATCGGCAATAAGCTCAGACGGAGGGACGAACGAAGATGGTTCGGCCAAACCCGCGTTGAGCTATTTGGGTTGGGATTCTAGCTTAGTGTTCTTGAAGGGGTTCTCGGATGCGGATCCGGCAAGTCCCAACTACTTCGCCAAGATCGTGACCAGCGGCGACACGACGGGTGCTGCTGCGACCGGGGTTCCTGAATTGCTTTTTTCAATGTTTCAGATGATGTTTGCAATTATCACACCTGCGTTGATTGTGGGTGCTATCGCCGAGCGAGTGAAGTTCAGTGCGTGGTGCATCTTCGTGGTTCTATGGGCGACTCTGGTTTATGACCCGGTAGCGCACTGGGTGTGGAATGTCAGCGGTTGGTTGTTCCAGAAAGGCGTGTTGGACTTCGCAGGCGGAACAGTGGTCCATGTACTCGCAGGAACATCTGCTCTGGCCTTGATTTTGATCCTGCCAAAGCGTCAGGGATTTCCGAAGGGACCGTTCCTCCCTCACAGCATTGGCTGGACTCTCATGGGTGCCGCGTTCCTGATGGTCGGTTGGTTTGGGTTCAATGCGGGTTCAGCGATTGCCGTCGGCAAAGATTTTCTGCCGGTGGCCGGATCTGTCGCGGTGATGGCATTCGCAACCACAGCGATCGCTGGTGCCGCTGCCACCGGATCATGGATGATCGCTGAGTGGATTCATGTTGGAAAGCCAACCGCAATCGGCGTTGCTTCCGGAATGGTGGCTGGCCTTGTCGTCATCACACCTTGTGCGGGCCACGTCAGCCCCGGTAGCGCGTTGGTGATCGGCTTGATTGGCGGATTCGTATGCTTCCTCGGCGTGCAGCTAAAACAGGTGCTCAAGTACGACGATTCACTTGACGTCGTCGGTGTTCATGGTGTGGGCGGAGCATTGGGGGCTTTGTTGGTTGGCTACTTCGCGATTCGACCAGTGATTGGTGGCATGGACCAGGTCATGCTTCAGCTGACCGGAATCCTTGCCGCTGGAGTCTACGGATTTGTAATGACGATCGTGCTGGGTTTTATCATTCACAAAACAATCGGATTTACGGTGACCGAACATGAAGAAGAGGAAGGTCTCGACGTGACGGAACACGGAGAAACCGCGTACCGTCTGACCTGAAAGCGGGCTTTTCGCTACCCAAAGGAATGGATCGTCAGATTTATCGTCGCAAATCGAATGAACCACCAAAATCGAGGCGGGGCACTCTGTTATCAGGGTGCCCCGTTTTTTTGTAGTTTCGATTAAGGACAACCAGGCATCGTCTTCGGATGTCGCAGACGGTTGACGTTGCGGATTGGCAAACCCCGGAATGAGAATCGACCACAATACTGCAGTTTGATTCTGCCGCGAGATTTGTCGTCGATCACATTCGGCAGGACGCGATCAAGAGCTTAGAATTTCGCAGTCAACTCTTTGTCTACCGCTTCCGTGATTCGACGGAAAGGCCAGTTGGATGCGATGTTCTTGTTCCGCCGAACGTCAGACCAGAAAATTCCCGTGGGGTAAGCTTCCAGCTTGCCATGCAAGCAGATATTCCAAGCTGGAGACGTACGCCACGGCAGGACTCTGCCTGCTGCTGGCGTGCATTGTCTTTGCCGGTCCAATCGCGGCGGATGATCTCACAGCGCAGGATTTCGATCACCACATCGCACCGTTGATTGCGCAGCGGTGTTTGACGTGTCACAGTGGCGACGAGCCCAAAGGGGAGCTTGATCTTTCCTCCCGCGAAAAAGCCATGACTGGCGGGGAATCAGGCATCGCGATTGTGCCGGGGAATCTTGCACAGAGTTTGTTTTGGGAACAGATCGATTCCGATCAGATGCCGCCGAAGAAACCACTGTCCGCCGCTGAAAAAGCTCGTTTCAAAACATGGATCGCAGGCGGAGCGAACTGGGGCACGGAAACGATTGATCCGTTTCGCTATTCGACCGACACCCGAGCTGGATCAGACTGGTGGTCTCTACAACCGCTTCGCAGTCCACAGCCACCGGCGACGACTCGTCCCGGCTGGGCTTTGAATGCAATTGACGCCTTCGTCGATGCCCGACTCCGCGAAGCCGGACTGGCACCGTCTGTGGAAGCAGACAAACGGACGCTCATTCGCCGCCTGTCATTCGATCTGTTGGGGCTGCCGCCATCGCCGGATGAGATCAATGCGTTTCTGACCGACACATCGGATCAGGCGTACGAAAATCTGGTGGACCGTTCGCTGGCATCACCGCATTATGGCGAACGCTGGGCTCGGCATTGGCTGGACGTCGTGCGTTTCGGTGAAAGCAACGGCTTTGAATACGATCAGCCGCGCGACAACGCATGGCCGTATCGCGATTGGGTGATCGACGCACTCAATCAGGATATGCCGTATGACGAATTTGTCCGCATGCAACTGGCGGGTGACATCCTGCAACCAAACAATTTCAATGCGATCACCGCAACCGGATTCCTTGTCGCAGGTCCGCACAACACAACTCTGCCAGCCAACGACAAGATGCGAATGTCGATGGCGCAGGATGAAATCGAAGACCTGGTCGGCATCGTCGGTCAGACATTCCTCGGCCTGACGGCAAATTGCGCTCGATGCCACGATCATAAGTTCGATCCGATTTCGCAAAAGGAATACTACCAGCTCGCAGCAACTTTGACCGGCGTGACTCATGGCGAACGAGATGTCCAGGTGGCCTTGCCACCGGAGCAACAACAGCGTCTGGCTGACGTCGAGGTGCTGCTGGCAAAAGTCGGCAATGAAAAGGACGCTCTTGAACAATCTGCCCGCAGTGCGATTCTGACAGAGCGTGAGAACGGGACGGCATCGTCACCAGAGCCACCGCAGGCCCTGGCGACATGGGAATTCGAAGACGACATAAGCGACAGCGCTGGATCACTCGATGCCACCGCACACGGCAGCGCAAAGATTGAAGATGGCAGCCTCGTCCTGGATGGCAAGGATGCCTGGGTCGCGACGCAGCCGGTCACCGCGGATCTGAACGAAAAGACACTCGAAGCGTGGGTGCAACTGAAGAATCTTGAGCAGGGCGGGGGTGGCGTGATCAGCGTGCAGACGCTGGACGGGGCGACATTCGATGCCATCGTATTTGGTGAGCGTGAATCCAGGAAATGGATGGCTGGCAGCAACGGGTTTGTTCGCACGATGCCTTTCAACGGCACTGGGGAAGCGGAAGCGAAGGAACGCGCCGTGCATTTTGCGATCGTCTATCACAAAGACGGTACGATCATTGGCTATCGCGACGGTACGCCGTACGGCACAGCGTACCGACCTGGCGACTTGCAGACTTTCACGGCCGGACAGTTTCAGGTCATCTTTGGCTTGCGGCACAGTCCTGTCGGAGGTAATCGAATGCTCGCCGGTCGAATTCAGCGGGCTCAGCTTTACAACCGTGCGCTGACTGCAGACGAAGTCGCCGCTTCGGCGGGCGTCGCCGATCGAAATTATGTGTCCAGCGCGCAGATGCTGGCCCAACTTTCTCCGGAGCAACGATCGCATCACCAACAGTTGACCGCCGAAGTTACCAGGTTACAGGCAGAAAAAGATGGCCTGACAAGTTCGCAATCGCGAAAACTTTATGCGTGCGTCTCCAACAATCCAGGCATCACGCGCGTCCTGAATCGCGGCGATGTCGGCAGTCCGGCCGAAGAAGTTTCACCAGCCGGATTAGGTGCTGTGACGGGAGGTTCACCAGACTTTGGACTTGCTCCGGATGCCAGCGACGCGGATCGTCGCCTGAAACTTGCTGAATGGGTGACGCATCCTGACAACCCGCTGTTCGCGCGCGTGATGGTCAACCGGCTTTGGCAATATCATTTTGGGCAAGGCCTGGTCACAACGTCCAGCGACTTTGGATTCAACGGAGGCCAGCCCAGTCATCCGGATTTGCTCGACTGGCTGGCTCAGACCTTTCGCAGCGGCGGTTATCGCCTGAAGCCGATGCACCGCCTGATGGTCACATCGGCAACCTACCGCCAGTCGTCCGCGTTCAACGCATCGGCTGTGCAGACGGATGCCGATAATCGCTGGTTGTGGCGTAAAACATCACAGCGGCTTGAAGCGGAAGAAATTCGCGATGCAGTCCTCGTCGCTACCGGTCAGCTGAATTCCGCCATCGGTGGTGTGGGATATCGCGATGTACGACATTTCGCTTTCAAAGGCAGCAACTTTTATGAATCGGTCAACGAGACGGGTCCGGAAGCCCTCCGCCGCACGATCTATCGATTTTCACCCCGCGGAGGCCGCAATCCGTTTCTGGATACGTTTGACTGTCCTGATCCGTCAGTGACAACACCCAAACGAGCCGCGACCACCACGCCGCTGCAGGCTTTGGCTCTGATGAACAATGCCCTGGTTTTTTCATTGGCTGATGAATTCGCCGGTCGAATGCAGCGCGAAGCCGGTGATTCGACGGCTGCACAAGTCAAGTTGGTCTGGCTGGTGGCGTACGGCCGTGATGCTGATGAACCGGAAGTTCAACTGGCAACCCGCTTTGTTGATGCACACGGGTTGCCGTCGTTTTGTCGAGTCATCCTGAACAGCAATGAATTCCTGTACGTGCAGTAACGTGACGATGTCATACGTCTTAGTAGGTCAAATAGGACCCTGTTGTTCTCCCTCAATCAGGTGACAAATGCCGAATCCGTTGCAATCGCGTCGTTCTGCCATCAGTTTTTCCACAGCCTCACTCACCGGAACGGCCCTCGCATCGCTGTTGATGCGTGGTCGGAACTGCCGCGCGGATGCAGTGCCTGGTGAAGCTCACGGTTTGCCGCATCACAATCCGAAAGCCAAACGCGTCATTCATTTGTGCCTGTGCGGCGGCGTCAGTCATATCGATTCATTCGACTACAAACCGGAACTCGCAGCATTTCACGGCAAGTCACTGCAAGCCGACGAACGGCCTGCGACGTTCTTCAACCAGATCGGTCTGATTCGCAAGAACGACTGGGAATTCAAGCAACGCGGCGAAAGCGGACTCTGGGTTTCAGACCTGTTCCCGCATCTCGCTGAAGTCGCCGATGAGTTGACCGTCATTCGCTCGATGGTGGCGGAGTCCGCAAATCATACGCCTGCCACATTCGAAGAGAATTCTGGTTTTCGTCTCAATGGATTCCCCGTGATGGGATCATGGATCTCCTATGGCCTCGGCTGCGAGACCGACGAACTGCCGGCGTACGTTGTGCTGCCCGATGCACGAGGCTTGCCCGCCGGCGGGACGATCAACTGGTCCAACGGTTTTCTGCCCGCTCAGCATCAGGGCGTCGCATTTCAGACGAAAGGCCCTGCCATTCACGACTTGTTTCCGGC
>JANOUN010001237.1:0-2812 GCA_031416875.1 Planctomycetota bacterium
TTGTGACGGAGGGCCACGACTTCTACACCTTCCACACTCCATTGGTTGTTTCGAGTGGTCCCGACAAACAACTTGGGCTGTACGAGCCAACCAACACTGATCCCCTAACTCATGTTAATGATCCGACGACATTTGGTCATCTTGCCGCGCCGCGTCCCGCTGCGCCCGGGATGACGTACTCGGCTTCGACCATGCGGTATCTGATGGACAATATCACCAATCTCAATCAACGAACCGGGGGCAAGTAATCATGCAACGCTTGCCACAGACACCTTATGTCCGGGCAAATCGGCTCCATCGATCCGCCTTCACGCTCATCGAATTGTTGGTTGTAATTCTGCTGGTTTTGATCGTGACGACGATCACCGTGGTGTCGGTCAACTTCTCGAACAATGCCGATCGGATGCGGGCTGGCGCGCGTCAGATGCAATCGCTGATCGGCGGTGCGCGGGACCGGGCGATCTACGCCAAGGAGATTCGCGGCCTCCGACTGTTGCTCGACCCGAATGACAATCACGCGGTCAGTGCCGTGCAATATATCGGTTCGCCCGAGCGAGAGACGCAGGGAACAATAACTTTTGACAGCACCGGCTCCATAGTGACGGGATTCTCCGGAACTACTCGTTGGCGGGTTCTGAAAAATCGCGGCTTCCTCAAGGTCGGTTCCCGTATTCAAATCCCGCGTGATACGGGCACGTGGTACACGGTGGCCGCCATCAGCAGCACGATGGAAATGCTCCAATTGAATCGCGCGAATCGCGATCTGGCGGGATCATCGGCACAGGTCAACTACGCCTTGGAGTTGGCTCCTGGAATCTTGGGTGATTCTCAGCCGGTACAGTTTCCTCGCGGTGTCGTGATTGATCTTGATGGCTCGCAGGTTCCAGCCACATGGCGGCCCATCACTTTTCCGGGTTCATATTCGGTACAGATGGATATTCTGTTCACCCCGCGTGGGACTATCGTGGGAGACTGTGCCTCACTTGGAATGGTGCATCTCCATTTTGCCGATAGTGGCGATGTTGTGAAGTGGCAGCAGATTGCCGGGCGCAGTTCCGCGAACTATACGTCCCTCCCATTCGTTCCGGCCGACGATCCCGGCAGTACCACGCTTGTTGTTGCTCGTGATCGAATACTTGTCACTCTGGCGACTAGGACGGGCAACGCGACTGTGCATCACGTCGATGTGACTAACACGGTCGTCACTCCCACTTCGCCAATCGAAAATCAGAAACTTGCCGATGACCCGTTCCGGTTCGCTGAAACGGGTGAGGTGGCCAACAAATGAAACGACTTCAGAATTCAATATCGTCAGTTCAAACACGGGGAACTGTCGCCCCCGCAGGCGTGACGCTCAGCGAGGTACTCGTGTCGATGCTCATTATGAGTGTCGGCGTGGTGTCACTGGCCACGCTGTTTCCGATTTCGGTCTTGCGGACCGCACAGGCCACTCAACTGACGCACTCCGTCTTCCTGCGCAACAACGCGGAAGCGGCCGTCGAGTCCAACTTGGGGCTGTTGAGTAATGCGCAGATTTATGGCTTCAGCGGTCTGGGCGTCATTGATCCGCTCGGTGTGCAGTTGGTTGGCACGCTGAACGTCGATACGTTGGGGGTTGGCTGGAATACCTTTGGTGGCATGCGCCGAACCGACGGACTGGCATCTACGTCGATCACCCTTCCCCAGCGACTGGCGCTAGCCGAGCAGTTGGCAGCGTTACCCGACTCGTGGTCGCTCGTCCGCGAAGAGGCGGTGACTGCCACAGGTCTATCTGCATCCCCTCCGACGATTACAGTCGGGAATTCGACGCTCGGTTTGAATGTGCGTAATGGAAGTACAGCGAACGCGCCGAACGCCCGGCATCGCATGGTCATGTTCGATGCTACTGGTCGGTTCGCGGTCTTGCAGCCGCTGTATCAGGTCTCGGGACTGAACCTATCGTGGTGGAACGTCAACGGATCGGGAGCTTCGCTGACCACTGGACCTTATCTGCCAACAGGGTTCATGCCAACCCGTGTCAGGATTGAGGCTCAGGATCGCCGCTATACATGGATGATGACAGTGCGCAAGCGTTGGACTCCCGTCGGGCCAGTTATGGGGGCCGATGGTGCGCCTGGGGGCTTGGGCACAGATGATGATTTCGATGGAGTGACGGACTGGTCGAATCCACCAACAAACACCATCCCAGATAACGATGAACTTCACGCTTCGGGGTCGGATGACGATCCGAACTGGGCAGCCGAACTGGATGTCGCCGTGTTTTACAACCGGTCATTCCGCGCCGCAGCCGCTACACCAGCGACATCGACATCGGGGGATGAAACGTATCATCCCCTGACGTATCCCGTGAGCCTGAATGTTGCGGGGTGCCTAACGGCCGGGGGGTGGACGGGTTTCGATGGGCTGCCCGGCGTGAGTGGAGTGGATGACGACAACAACGGCACAACCGATATCAACCCCGGTGAAAGCGGCTTCCCCGGATCGGATGACAACCGGACAGTGATTGTGACATTCACCGCCGGCGCAAAGCCCTATCTCAAAAAGGGCGGTTATATGCTCGAACCGAGCCAGTTGAAGTGGTATCGCATCCTCGATCTGAAAGACGTGTCATCTGCGGCGTCAAATACGCAAACCGTGTTGTTGCTCGATCAAAATCTGCGGTATCCGCCGACAACGGCCGCGACTGTCTCCGGCATCTCGGGCATCTTCATGCGGGGCATCGTCGAAGTCTTCTCGCTCGGTAGTCGTACCGGTCAACAATAAGAATGAGGTGACAGTCCGAACAGGTGAGCCGGGTGGCGTCAGCCCCCGG
>JANOUN010001238.1:0-3937 GCA_031416875.1 Planctomycetota bacterium
CGCCGCGACTGAGTTGTCTTCTTATGTAGCCTGGACATTCTTGTCCGAGACTGGCCGGAGAGTCTCTCGCCGATCACCCCCCTGCCCAACGGCCAGGCTTTTCCAGGGTGCGACGGACATGAATGTCCATCCTGCGCCAACTCAGACGATCGCCAGAATCGGCTGTCCGTGATCGATGTCCAGTCGTTTGCGGTCGGGAATTTCAAGGCGGCGCGAATCAAGCCCCAATTGATGCAGAATGGTGGCATGCACGTCGGTCACGTAATGTCGGTCCTCCACTGCATGGAAGCCGATTTCGTCTGTGACACCGTGTGCGATGCCACCTTTGATGCCGCCGCCAGCCATCCAGACGGAAAAACCGTAGATGTGATGATCGCGTCCGTCAGCTCCCTGAGTCCCCGGCGTGCGGCCGAACTCGCTCGCAAACACGACGATCGTCGATTCCAGCAGGCCTCTTTGTTTCAGATCTTTCAGCAGTGCGGCGACGGGCTGATCGACGGACTTGAAGTTCTTTTCGTGATTTGACTTCAATGCACTGTGCGCATCCCAAACACCGGCCCCCCCTGCCCCGTGCTGAACCTGGATAAACCGCACGCCGCGTTCAATGAATCGCCGCGTCGCCAGCATCTGCATCCCGAAATCACGCGTCTCGGGACTGTTGAGACCGTAGCTGTCCTGCGTCGCCTGAGTCTCTGAACTGAAATCCAGCGTCTCGGGGACCGACGACTGCATCCGAAACGCCAGCTCATACGCTTTGATCCGCGCCGCCAGCGAGGCGTCATTCGGATACTGTTCTCCCTTCAAGCGATTCAACCGGCCGACCAGATCAAATGCCAGCTTCTGTTCTGCGTGCGTCAGGCCGGCCGCCGACTTGCCATAGTCGAGCGGATTCGTCGGATCGACCTGAATCGGCACGGCGTCATGTGCCGGTCCAAGATAGTGACCATCCTTTGCATTCCAGTATTCTCGCTTTCCCATCGAGATAAACTGCGGCAGATTGTCGTTCAGCGTCCCCAGTCCATAATGCACCCACGCACCCAGGGTCGGGAACTCTCCGTCCAGCATATGGCGGCCGGAATGAAACTGCGTCTGCGCGCCGTGATTGTCGTCTGTCGTGTACATCGATCGAATCAGCGCAATGTCGTCAATGCAGTTGCCGACATGCGGAACCCAGTCGCTCAATTCTATTCCCGACTGCCCGTATTTCCTGAAACCCACCTGCAACGGATACAGTTTATTCCGCTGTTGTCCGTTGGCGTCATTCACCACCGTCACCCGCGCGAGCTTCAGCTTTTCGGGATTCTGGACGTCCGCAAACGGCGTTTCATTGATGGACTTGCCTGCATATTGTGTCAACATCGGCTTGGGATCGAAGGATTCCGCCTGTGAAACGCCGCCGTTCATGAACAGCCAGACGACACTCTTCGCTCTCGGAGTGCGATGCGGACTTCCGTCCGGAGCCTGCCATTCCAGAGGATGATCGGCCATCGCTCGATCTTCCTGAGCCATCATCGCGGCCGCCACGAGACCCGTGAAACCGAGGCACGACGAGTTGGCGAACGATCGTCGCGTCAGATCGGATGACGAGGAGAATTTGCGATGTGTGTTGCGGTGGGACATGAGCTGCGTCCGATGACGGGATGTTCAATCATGCTGTCGAGTTGCGGGGACACCATCATATTGTGGCCCGTGTCTCCGACGCGGGATTCGTGGTCCATTGCATCGTGCTGAAGAGTTTCGGGGCCATCATATCCGCATTCAGGACATCTGGAAACTGCCTGCTGCTGAGATTTCAGTGTCGGCCGCCGGTTCAATAGTGCGGAGGTCGTTCAGCTTCGGCGTCCGTGCGGTCCGTCGGATCATTGGACGAATGCAGCTCATGCTCAAGCCGCACAAATCGACTGTCCAGTTCCTGCAACCGTCCGAAATACCCCAGCAACGCGGAATTCAGACTGTCCACATCATGCTGCAAATGGGCAAGAGCCGATTCAATACGCTCCAGGCGTGATTCGATCGAATGAGTTTGATCCGCTACGGGAGTTGACATTCTGGATCTCGATTCTTGTTCAGACTATATGCTTGCAAAAAACAACTCGTTTAACCGCGTGCCCATCGGGCCGCGCTCAGCTCCGCACCCAGCCCGGAGCGCGGCCCAATGGGCACGCAGTTAAACGACATCACCCAACTGTTGCCTCAACCGGCGCAGGATGCGGCTGCGAGACTGGCGGACCGTTGCTTCGGACATGCTCAATTCCTGTGCCACTTCACTTGTAGCGATGCCATCCACAACAGAACGCCAGAACGCCTGCCACGTACGATATTCAAATTCGTTCTGAACCTGTGCCAATGCGCGGGATGTGAGTCGCTGTAATTGAAGGTCGCCGGTGGGTTCATCATCGGGAATGGATACCGGATCGATCACCTGTTGCATCAGGCCCATCGCGGTCGAGCCGCCAGTTGCCCTGGGAGACCTGGTGTTTCGACGAAAATGATCCCGTAGTTTGTTGCGGGTGATCGTCCACAGCCAGGCTCGAAATGATCCCGACGATTGCTTCGGCTGAAACTGTTCAAGTGCCACGGCGACCGATGCGAAGACATCCTGAACACAATCGGCGGCTGAATGAGAATCGAGCTGACAGCGACGGCACCAGTGTGCGACAAGCGGCCCGTACAAATCCACCAGTTCCCGCCACGCCTGAGCATCCCGCTGCGCCGCACGTTGCAGCAGGCTGGATCGGGTGGCATTGCTGGATTGGTCCGCGAGCACAGAGTTATCGCCTGAATTCGAAAATGATGTCACACACGAAACGTTTTTGGTTAATGTCAGGATTTGTAACGACATCGCTCGCGCGTTTCCAGCAGGCAGTGTTCCTGTGTAGGATGGACATTCATGTCCGTCGTATGGCCAGGAAATGCTGTCGAAACGAAGGCTACTGTGCATCAAAATCTTTCGTCCACGGAACGCTGTCCGGTGAAGACTCGGACATGAATGTTCAAGCTACAGGAATCGCATTTTTTGGATGACAATTGTCTCGCGATGTACACTCAATACCGGACCATTTGCACTGAATAGACTTGGCGGAAGGTTCAAACGATGACTATGACTCAACCGACTTCGGCCTCGCAGACCGCAGCGGACTCTTCACCGGATCTGGTGGCGTGCGTGTCACCTGATGTGCTCAGACAATACCTGTCTGGCTGGTGCGAGGACGTTCAAGCTGAACGCATTGAGACTCATCTGGCAACATGCCAGGCTTGCGAACAGGCGTTGCGGGAACTGGACATCAAGCCAGCACGTTGATGCAATCGCTGCAGAGCACGGCGGTTGAGAAGGCTTCCACACACGACGATGTCGCACCATCGCTGGCCGCTGATCCGCCGGTCGATGCCGCATTGGCAAAAGCACGACGACTGATGGACGCCCCTGTCGAATCGTCCGCTGCTGACAAGTTACGGGCTGTATGGCAACCTGCGAATCGTGAGTTCGGTGTATACGAATTGTTGCGACCGTTGGGGCGCGGCGGCATGGGAGCCGTTTACCTGGCGACTCATCGGCAGCTGAAAAAGCAGGTTGCCATCAAGTTGTTGCCCGTGATGTCTGCCGAAGACTCCGACGTGCGGGCTCGATTTCAGCGTGAGATTCGTGTTGTTGGCCGATTGAATCATCCGTCCATCGTGGCGGCAACCGATGCCGGCGAGATCGATGGCACTCAGTTTCTGGTGATGGAATACGTGCCGGGGCTGGATTTGAGTCGTCTCGCTCGACTGCTGGGCAAGCTGCCGGTTGCCGATGCGTGTGAATTGATGCGGCAGGTTGCATTGGGATTGTCGTGTGCTCATGCCGAAGGTGTTGTGCATCGCGACGTGAAGCCGTCGAATATGATGCTGGACGAAGCAGGCCGCATCCGGATTCTGGACTTCGGGCTGGCACAGTTGA
>JANOUN010001239.1:0-17634 GCA_031416875.1 Planctomycetota bacterium
TCCAGCATGCGTTTCAGTGTTTTCGCGGAATCCCCATCGGGGCAGGCGCGAATTTGGTTGAGCTGCGCTATGAGCCAGGTAGCTTTTTCACAGGTCTTTGGATTTCCCTTTCCGGTCTCGGTGTCTGGTTGACAATGTTCATTGTGCAACGACAGCGCACAGAAACCCCGGCTCAGTAGAATGCTCGGGGCTTTGGTTTGCGGCTTTGGACTGGCCGACGTACATTGTTCGAATTCCCGTTGCAAAAGTTATTGACCGTCAAGGAACATCTCAATGGATCGGCGAGCTTTCCTCAAATCAACCGGAGCCGGCTTGACAGTGATGTCGATCAGTCAGGGTGCGTACGCGGCCGGGGCGACGAAGATCCCGCGCGTGGGCATTATCGGGCCGGGCTGGTATGGCAAGGTCGATCTGTTCCGACTTTTGCAGGTGGCTCCGGTCGAAGTGGCGGGCGTGTGCGACGTCGATAACCGGATGTCGGATGCGGCAGCCGACATGGTTGCGGAGCGTCAGGCGTCGAAGAAAAAACCACGGACATGGCAGGACTATCGGCAGATGCTCAAGGATGAGCAGTTTGACATCATGCTCATTGACACGCCCGATCACTGGCATGCATTGCAGATGATCGACTGCGTCAACAAGGGCATGGACGTCTGGGTTCAAAAACCCGTCAGTGTCGATGTGATCGAAGGTCAGGCGATGCTCACGGCGGCTCGGAAGAATAAAAGCGTCGTGCAGGTCGGGATGCAGCGTCGCAGCACACCGCATTTGATCGACGCCAAAAACCGGGTCGTCGATGCCGGGTTGCTGGGCGATATCGGGATGGTCGAATGCTATTGCTACTACCACATGCGGGCCAACAAGAATCCGCCGGAGATCGCGGTTCCGGAAGGCTTTGACTACGACCTGTGGACAGGGCCTGCTCCCATGCGACCGTTCACTGAGCTGACTCATCCGCGAAGCTGGCGCGCATTCATGGAGTACGGTAACGGAATTCTGGGCGACATGTGCGTCCATATGTATGACATGGTTCGCTGGATGCTCAAGCTGGGGTGGCCGAGCACCATCTCTTCCGCCGGCGGCATTCTGGTGCAGACGAATTCGGCGGCAAATATCTCCGACACGCAGATCGCCACTTTCCAGCATCCGGATTTCCCCGTCACATGGCAGCATCGTTCATGGGGCGATACGCCGGATCAGGACTATCCATGGGGTGCCACGATGTATGGCGACAAAGGCACGCTCAAGCTGAGTGTCAACAAGTACGAATTCACTCCGCGCAACGGTGGCGAAAAACTGACGGGGACCGCGTTGTTTGAATACGACAGGTTTCCTGAAGACGAAACGGAAAAGGATCTGGAACGTCACGTTGCATCGGCAGTCCGAGGCCACATGTTGAACTTCCTCAGCTGCATTGAATCCCGTGAAAAACCTGTCTCCGATATTGAAGAAGGTCACATCTCAGCGGCCAGCTGCATTCTGGCAAATCTGTCGTTGCAGCTTGGTCGCACTTTGAAATGGGATCCTGCGACGCATACCGTCATCGGTGATGCCGAAGCCACGGCGCTGCTGCGACGCAAATACCGCGATCCCTGGATTCATCCGGAACCTGTGCATGTCTGAGATTCAGCGATTTGGAGAATCAGCCCGCTGGTCGGATGTTGTCATCTATCGCGGCAAGACTGGCACCAGGATATTTTGTGGAAATGGTGAATTTCCGCAGCGGTGGCCGGGTAGCGTTCACGGATGGCCTGGCAGATGTTATGCTTTATGCTGCCGAATGTTGTTTTTGCAGGATGGACATTCATGTCCGTCGCATGCATTCGGAACACTATCGAAGCGATGGTAATACATTGGCGTGCAGGGTATAGAAGACGAAACCGGCAAAACGGTGGTGAAGGTTGAAGCTTAGAAGATTTGGAAGAGCCCATCGCTGGGACATCCCGCAGGGGCAACGCCTGGCGATCTGGCAGCGTTTGACACCTCCGCAGATGTTCGTCGGCTCCTTTGCGCTGCTCATCATGCTGGGAACTGTCGGCCTGCAGCTGCTGCCTGGTGTTTACGCCGGTGAGCCGATGAGCTGGCTGGATGCTTTATTCACCTCCACCAGCGCGGTCTGTGTCACGGGGTTGACTGTTGGCGACACGGCTAAGATTTTCACGCCACGGGGGCAGGGGGTTGTACTTCTGCTGATTCAACTGGGCGGGCTGGGTATGCTGACCTTCGCCAGCCTGATACTTCTTGCGCTCGGGAAGCGTCTGTCTCTGCGAGCTGAAGCGAGTTCGATCGTTGCGGCTGAGTCTGCACTGCATCTGGAAGGGCGAAACATCACGCTCGACATTGTGCGTTTTACGCTTTTGTTCGAGTCTGTCGGGGCCATCATTTTGTATACATTATGGGTCCCTAAGCTGGGGTGGAAGGGAGCTGCATGGCCTGCGGTTTTTCACGCGGTGAGTGCCTTCTGCAATGCCGGGTTTTCGACGTTTACCGATAATCTGATGGGATTCCAAAACAGCCCCGCCAGTCTGA
The DNA here is from genome assembly GCA_031416875.1 of Planctomycetota bacterium. Lineage (GTDB taxonomy): Bacteria > Planctomycetota > Planctomycetia > Planctomycetales > Planctomycetaceae > SXXK01. Next base: position 2,530 of record JANOUN010001239.1, read on the forward strand.
TGGTGATTGCCTGCCTGATTCTGGCTGGAGGAATTGGATTTCTGACGCACACAGAAATGTGGTACGCGATGGTGTCGTGGAAAAAACAGCGAGCGTTTCGAGTTTCCCTGCAGAGTCGCCTAGTGATTTTCGTCACGCTGCTGTTGACGGTGGCGGCGACACCGCTGTTTGCCGTGTTTGAATGGAATAACTGTCTGACGGGACTGTCGATTGGCGACAAACTGGTCAATTCACTGTTTATGAGCATTACGCCACGGACAGCAGGATTCAACGCCATTGACTACGGTCATGCGACCGACAGCGCCAATCTGCTCACGATGATGCTGATGACGGTTGGAGGATCGCCCGGTTCCACAGCGGGTGGGTTCAAAACGACCACACTGGCCATCCTTGGATTAATGGCCTGGTCCCGCCTGCGTGGTTCAGAATCAACAAACTGCGTCGGTCGGTCGATACCGGAAGAGACGACATCCAAGGCTGTGGGTTTGTTTGTGATTGCCATCGGCTTCGCACTCGCAGGGGTGTTTTTGCTGTCGGCCACAGAAGTCGCCACGTCTCGCGGCCTGACGGAGCACATGTTCGAGGTGAGCAGTGCGGTCAATACGGTGGGTTTGTCAATGGGACTGACCCCCAAACTCTCGGTCGCAGGTCGCTGGGTGATTATTCTGATGATGTTTCTGGGGCGCGTCGGCTTGTTAACGCTGGCCACGTTACTGACGGTTCCGCGTTCGCGCGGCGGGCGATTTCGCTATGCATACGAAGACGTTGTGATTGGTTAACCGCGCTTTCAAAGAGCTGAACTTATGAGAAGATTTTTGGTTGTTGGTCTGGGAAATTTCGGATCGAGTGTTGCGGAGTCGCTGTTTGCGCAGCGGCATGAAGTGATCGCGATCGACACAAATGAAGATGCCGTCGATCGTGTCTCATCGTACGTGTCGCGCGCAGCGGTCGGCGATGCAAAAAATCTGCACACGCTGGAAAAAATCGGCGCCAAGGGAGCCGACGCAGCGGTGATCAGCACGGGCGATGACATCACGGCCAGTATTCTCACGACGATGGCCGTCCACGACCTGGGCATTCGCGATGTGTATGTCAAAGTCATTTCGCGCGATCATGCCCGCGTGATGGAACGCATGAAAGTCACGGAGACGATTTTCCCGGAACGCGAATCGGCGCTCAGCCTGGGAAAACGTATCTCTGGCTCCGGATTGCTGAATTACGTTAAGCTCGGAACAGGCTTCAGTATTCAGGAAATGGGTGTTCCTGATTCGTGGGTGGGCAGGACACTGCGGGAACTGGAACTGCGGCAGCGATTTGGAATCACGGTCGTCGCCATCCACGATATTCTAACCGACAAGATGGCCGCCTCCAGCAACCCGGATGTGCGGCTAAAAGATTCCGACACGCTGCTCGTCGCTGGCAGCGATGAAGACCTGGCGCAAGCAGCTGAGGAAAAATAAGAGCCTGGCATTGGCACCATTCTGTCACAATCGAAGATAGATCTTCTGACGGTGCAGCCAGTACAGGAACAGCCAGAAGACGACGAAAGTGCCGGTGGCGAGTGTGATCGGAGCATACCACTCTGGATCGAGTGCTTTGGGGCCGAAGATGGCTTCGATAAAACCTGCAAAGTGGACGCCGATCAGGCTTTTTTGCGTCCAGCCGCCGAGCGTATTTCCCAGCAGATACGTCAGAATAGAATTCATGCCAACCACGACCAGCGGGAAGGCCACAAACTTCAGCGGCGCGATGTCAAACAGCAGATAGAACAGCGCCAGCATTCCGATGACGTAGCCGCCGCTGAAGAGAACCCAGCTTGGCGTCCAGATGCGTTTAACGATCGGACACACGTACATGTCGGCAAGAATCCCAAGTCCCAGACATATCCCGGCGGCAACGATCAGAATTCCCAGCTTCTTCCAGTGCGAATAGCCGCCCGCGAGCAGCAACTGTCCGCAGAGCATGCCCAGCAGCGTGGTGCCGATGGACGGCACAAAATTCAACGTGGCATACCCGCCGGTATTGGGTTTCCACGGCACATCGTTGTGCAGGAACGCGCGGCGAATCCAACCGGGGCCGGCAGGCGCCACCGGTGGCATCGTGTCTGTTGTCGAATCTGTCGCAGGTGTTTCAGTTTCCGTCGCCGCCGATTCAGCCCCGGATGCACCAAATGACGTTGCATTTGTTGCTGAATCAGGAACGACAGGATTGTCGCCTGCAGGCGGCTGAACGGCATTGGGTGAAGGCGCGCCGGGGTTCTTTGTTTCTGTATCCTGCATCAGCTTCAACACGACGGGACGCCAGTCGGAATTTCTTTCGACAGCAGCGGCATCGGCAGCCGGGGACGACTCAGATTCCGGGACAGTCCGCAGCTTTGGTAACAGCCAGCGGTCAAAAAAGTGGGCGGCGTTGGCATTCTTGGACCAGGCGGCAAAACGGCCTTCGAAAACTTCGCCATCCTTCGCGCTCGCCGAGACGCTTGCATAGTCATAGTCTGCGGGTGGCGGATTGACGAAGAACAGTCCCCAGTACCCAATCAAAATCACGAACAGCGCCATGCCTTGCACCATGGGCCTAAAGTTGAGAAGACACCAGGCAAAGAAATAGCCGAGCCCGATCTGGCACAACACATTCGGGAACTCCCACGTCGTATGTTCTTTGCCTCGCGACTGCAGGAACACTCCAATCAGGACGAGTGCCACCGACCGCATCAGTGCATGCAGTGCTCGACGCAGGAACGAATGATCCTGCTGTGATCGGCGAGCGTTCGAAAACGGCATGGCCACTCCGACCATAAACATGAACGCCGGCTGAATCAGATCCCAGAACGAAACTTTGTAATAATCAAATGCACTTCGCCAGACAGGATGCTCAAAATGCCAGGCCAGTTTGTTCCAGTATTCATGATTGTGAACCTGCCAGACTGCTGATGAATCGTCGATTGCCGCAAACCCCGCGATCCCGAAACCGGTGGCTGCCAGCATCATCATGATGAAGCCGCGAAATGCATCCAGTGAGACGAGCCGACTGGGGACGCTCTTGTTCAGCCGGCCAGCCGGGCTCGGCGGTCCTGATGACTGGTTCCGGCCTGTTGCCTTCAATGCTGTTCCGGCCGCGGCGGCCGCAGCACCCTGAGTAATGGGAGGTGAAGCGATCGTGTATGTTGCAGCCTCCTTTGGCGCGGCCTCCCTGGGTGTGGATTCCGGCGTGGGAGATGTTTGGGGGGGCACTGGCTTCGGGGGCACTGGCTTACCAACCATGGTGAACCTCAATTTCTGCTGATATGAGTTGGCCGCAAACGCACAGTCTGCATTGTCACGGTCCGGTATAGTGTGGCGGATTCGCGCTACAATGGAAGCCGTGTTTCCCGATCAGCCACGCGAAAATGCCGCAGCCAAATACAGCCTGGAAGGCTGAGTCGCGCTCTGTCACTCTTGCTGTGAAGGATCGGGTGGCCGGGGCTGGACTGAGCGGAGCGAAGGAAGCCCCGGGGTTTCGGGCTAGCGCCCTCCAACCCCGGCCACCCATCAATCCATTAGTGACAGAGCACTAGTGCTTTGTCATACAGAAACAGACTACTTCACCGCCTCGACTTTCTTTGGTTCATCAATGCCAAAGGCAAACACGGTGCGGGATTCGAACGTTTCTCCCGGTTTCAGAATCGTGGTCGGAAAATTCGGGTGGTTCACAGAATCCGGATAGTGCTGGGTCTCAAGACACAGCGCGCTGCGATGAGCATAGGTCTTTTCGTCCTTGCCCTTCTGGCCTTTCAGGAAATTGCCCGAATAGAACTGAATGCCAGGCTCGGTGGTGGAGACTCGCAAAACTCGCCCTGAGACCGGGTCAATCAATGCGGCGGCAAGGTTGAGTTTGGTATCGGCCTCGTTTGCGTTGAGTACAAAGTTGTGGTCGTACCCAATCGCCGCCGTGGCACCAATCGATTCGATGCGTTTGCCAATTTTCGTGCGTTTGCGGAAATCGAGGTCCGTGCCTTCGACGGGTTCGATCTTGCCCGTCGGGATCATTGTGTCGTCCGTCGGCGTATAGTTGTCTGCATTCAGACGCAGAAAATGATCCAGTACGGTCGGACTGCCAGCGCCACCAAGATTGAAATATGAATGATTTGTGAGGTTGACCGGAGTCGCTTTGTCCGTCGTCGCCGTGTACGAAATGGCGATCGAATTACCTTCCGAAGGAACAAAGTAGTTCACCGAGATGTTCAATTCGCCAGGATAACCTTCTTCTCCGTCAGGGCTGGTATATGTAAACTTAACGCCTTGGCCTTTGTCGTTGGAAAACGGCTTGGCGGTCCAGACAACTTTGTCAAGACTGCGTTCGATGCCGCCATGCAGGTGATTGGGTTCGTTGTTGATGGCCAGCGTGTATTCCTTGCCGTCCAGCGCAAATTTGCCTTTCGCGATACGATTGCAGACACGTCCGGTGGTGGTGCCGAAATATTGATTGTCTTCCGATTCGTAACCGGCGACGTCATCAAATCCCAGCACAACGTCATCCGACTTTCCGTTCTTGTCCGGAACATGCAGTTGCACCAGCGTCGCACCGCGGGTCATGATTTTCGCGGTCAGGCCGTTTCCGCTCTTCAATGTGTAAACTTCCACAGCGTGGCCGTCTTTGGTTTTTCCAAAAGGTTCAGCCGCAGGAATTTCGCCAATGGCAGGCGATGTCATCAGTAGTGCTCCCATAAACAACACAGAACAAGACAGCTTCATTGTCACTCACCTTAAAATTGTCACTCACCTTAAATCAGAGAGACGAACGTGGACGCCGACGAATTGGTTCAGCGGCGAAGCGGGATTATCGAGTTCCCCGGCGTTGCAGGCAAGTGAACGGGCATCACAGTAACTCAAACAGCACCGCTCCGACAACACAGCAGACTGCCAGCGTGGTGGCCATTCCACGCTTCCAGTAGAATGTCAGCAGAAACGCCAGGACAGCAACGGCACAGGCGGCCACATTGATCGAGCCCCATTCCGGGACATGGAATCGCATACCGGAATAGTGTTTTGTGGTGACGACCTTGAACAGCGTGTGCAGCGAAAACCAAACCGCCAGATTCAGAATGACGCCGACCACTGCGGCCGTAATCGCCGACAGGGCCGCCGTGAGCAGCTGATTGCCGCGCAGTCGCTCTACCGACGGCGCGCCAAGGAAGATCCAGAAAAAACACGGGACGAAAGTCGACCAGACGGTCACCAGTGATCCCAGAATTCCGGCGACCATCGGACTGAACGGGCCAGGATTTCGGAACGCTCCCATGAAACCGACAAACTGGACGACCATGATCAGCGGCCCTGGCGTCGTTTCTGCCATGCCCAGTCCATCCATCATTTCGCCAGGCTCGAGCCAGCCGTACTTCTCCACCGCCTGCTGGCCGATATAGACAAGTACTGAATATGCTCCACCGAACGTCACCACTGCGGCCTGGCTGAAGAAAGCCGCCTCCTGGTAAAACACCGACGACCGGCCGAGCGTCATATTCAGAAAAACCAGTGGCTTTTCATCGACCAGAATCCGATGCATCACGGCAATCTGGCCAGCCGGCCCCCGAAACTCAACGCCGCGACGCGACACCACGTCCAACAGGCTTCTGCGAGTGGAACCGTTCGTTTGGGCGGTGCAGTCATGGATTGGTCGATGCGTTGGCAGGGGACATTGTCGTTCTTCGACATAGAGGAACCTGTTGTAGCGAGACCACCGCGGAACCGCCAGAGAGTGAATTGGCTGCGGGAAAAGCCGCATTTTTTGAAGTTGCCATGTGAAGTCCGTCCGAAAATGGCGGAGATACGGGAATCCAATTCACGAATTGAGAGCCTGCGGTCGTAGTGACCCAGCGCGGGCTTCGCCCGCAACGCATTGGTTACAGCCGGGACGCAGAAACACAGGCGACAGAAAAATTGGTGACAGAAAAATGGGGCAAAAAAATATTTTCATTCTGCGCTGCAAACGTTGTGAGTTGAATATTCCTGAGAAGATTTTTGGCAACGCATCATTTTGAGGCCGACCAAATGTAGGCCGACTTCGCCGAAGTCGGCACAGCAGATTTCAGCGAAATCTGCTTACTTGTTTCGGTTGCGGGCGAAGCCCGCTCCAAGATTCATTTTTCTGTCACCAATATTCTTGTCGCACCCGCCCCACCTTCTGTTGAGAGCAAGCTGATAATCTTCGCGGCACAACAAGAAATCAAATGTTAGTAGTACGGCGTATGTACAGCCGACCAATCCACAGTACAATTCCCGCATGACTACCGAAACAAAACTCAATATCGTCCGGAATCCAACGCGTTCAGTTGCCATTGGCGATCGATTCATTGGCGGTGAAGCGCCGATTGCCGTGCAAAGCATGACGGCCACAAAAACGACGGACATTGATGCCACGGTGCGGCAGATTAACGACCTGGTCAGTGCCGGTGCGGACATCGTGCGCGTCGCAATTGACAGCCAGAAGGATGCCGAAGCGCTGATCGAAATTCGGGGGCAGGTCAAAGGCAATTTGTCGGTGGACCTGCAGGAAAACTATCGTCTGGCAGAAGTCATCGCGCCGTATATCGACAAGATCCGCTACAACCCCGGGCACCTGTATCACCATGAAAAATCCAAGCCGTGGCAGGAAAAGGTGAAATACCTTGTCCAGGTGGCTCGCGATAATGACTGCGCGATGCGCGTCGGCGTCAACTGCGGGTCAGTCGATCCCGACGTGAAGTCCAAGTTTGACGAACAGGATTCGATCTCGCCCATGCTCGAAAGTGCCTGGGAGCACTGTGCGTTGCTGGATGAACTGGGGTATGAACGGTACTGCGTGTCGCTGAAGGATTCAGATCCTCAGAAGGTGATCGAGGTGAACCGCCGGTTTGCTGAGAAGCGTCCGGATGTGCCGCTGCATCTGGGTGTCACCGAAGCGGGCATGCCCCCGGATGGGATCATCAAGACGCGGATTGCATTCGAGCAGCTCATCAGCCGCGGCATCGGTGACACAATCCGGGTTTCGCTCACGGTGGCCAATCATCGCAAGGCTGAAGAGATTGTAGCCGGTCGGAAAATTCTCGACGACATCGCCGCAGGCCGGGTTCGCAGTTTCGTGGACTATGGTCTCAAGACGCTGAACATCATCAGTTGTCCGAGCTGTTCTCGGGTCGAAAACGAAGCGTTCGTGGACCTCGCCGAACAGGTGCGCGAGATGACTCGTTACGCCGAAGCGCACAAGATCACGATTGCGGTGATGGGCTGTCGAGTCAACGGGCCCGGCGAAACGGATGACGCGGATCTCGGCCTGTGGTGCGGCCCGACGCATGTGAACCTCAAACGCGGCAAAGAATCCATCGGTGCGTTTCTGTACGACGAGATTCTGCCGAAACTCCGCGTCGAACTGGATGCGCTGATTGCCCGACAGCGGGCTTAGTTCGACGACAGCCAGCGAGTCAGCGAAACAATCATGAAATACGTCAGGGTCAGGCTGCCCGCCAGGACTGTCATCAGAAACGCGATCAGCAAAGCCAGGAAAAACCAGTCACCGATTTTCCTGCGCCGGCGGGCCGCCGGAGTGGATTCGTGCTGAATCAACAATTGGACATTCTTCTGATTGGACTTCCAGACCACGTCAAAAGCATCTCCCAGCAGGGGAACGGAACCCACCAGCCAGTCGATCAGAATATTGAGACTCATTCGGGTCAGTGTCACACGGGAGACGCCGCGACGCTGGGCTTCCTGCAGAATGTACAGGCTCACAAACGACGCCACGAGATCGCCCAGGCCCGGCACGAGTCCCAGGATCGCGTCGAGGCCGAAACGCAGCCTTAAACCCGGGATCTCAAATGCGCTGTCCATCAGTCGCGCCAGAAGTTTCAAGTGATCCAGATCCGGGGCTCCGTACGCAGCAGCGGAGCGCTTGTCGATCAGTTCCGGTTCGAGAGGACGTGTTGAGTTCACAGTGGAATTCCGTCTTTCTGGGTTAGAGGCCCCTAACAAAACCGGGACAGGCCCCCTTGCAGATGTGCGTACGGCAAATCGATATAGCAGACGGCGGCTGTTTGAGAAGGCAGTCGCGGCACAATCGCTTCATCGAAAGCACTGCGGCCTGAAGAGTCTGCGGAGAACGCTATCTGGAAATTCGTACTTCTGCAAGTCGTCGCAGTTGCTTGTCCACCCATCACCGCAACCGCTCTCACCGCTTCAGATCCTGGCGTTCCATCGCTGTCAGATGGATGATGACGTCACCCATCGCAGGCCAGGTTCAATTCGCTGTGATTCCTTTGATTTCGCACCATTCTGTCCAGTTGAATAGCATCACGTGTTGATGCCGATTTGAGCAGTCCAGGATACGGTCTGTCTGCGAGTGATGTGTGCTCGCCGCGAGACACGGACTTACTTTCGGGGAATTTTGCCGCTATTCTGGTCTTCAAATCGGGTGCAAACGGAGGAATAAATCTGAGTGGCAGCGTTGCGAGAAGCTGCCCAACGCAGGCAATCTGTGGTGAATCGATAAAAATTGTGGCGAAACATGCGTTTTACGAATCTGACGCCAGGGACTCCGCGTTCGCGGCGAATCACCTGTCGCTTTGGTCTATCCAGCGCAGGATTGGTATAATTCAGCACCCGACAATAGTCGGTCTCTTCTGGTGGTTTGGATAATGGCAGTCTGTTGATTTGATGGACATTTGCACGTGGGGTAAGCTTCCAGCTTGCCATCGCTGAATTAAAACTCAATGTTTTTTTGGCAAACTTGACAAGCTGGAAGCTTATCCCACATTAATTCAGCAGGCCGATCGCGTCGTGCCGTTCAGGATTTTTCCATGCGACTCATTTATGCAACTGCTTTGCTGCGGGCAGGCATCATCCTCCTGGTGCCAGCGCTGTTGGTTGCGCAGGTCAAAAACGAAGCCGCAGCAAAGGTTGAGGCACCGAATGCCGAACTTGAGCGTAAGCCTTTCGGACAATTTGTCACGATAGGTCACCAGGTGGATGATCCGCTTGTCAACCATCTCACCAGTCTGACGAGGGAGATGCAGACCAGAGCCGTGCGCGAAAAGCGACAGGGAATTCTGGTGCTGGAGATTTCCGCAGGCTCAAGTCGCCAAGGTCAGATCCACGATCTGGCAAAGGTTCTGGTCTCTCCGGAACTCAGCGACGTTCGTACGGTCGCCTGGATTCCGAAAACGCTCGACGGAAATCATGCCATCCTGGCTTTGGCGTGTCACGACATTTTGATGCACCCCAATGCCGCATTGGGGGACATCGGTCGCGGCACCGCGCTTTCACTGGTGGAACAGAATTTCGTGCTGGATATTGTCGATCGTGGCCGCAACCTCCGCATGTCGCGGGCCATTGCAAAGGCCATGATGGACCCCGCCAGCGCGGTCCTGCGCGTGTCTCTGGAAGGCCGCGACGGCAAAACACTTCAACAGTTTCTGACGGCGACGGAACTGCGTGAGCTGCAGAATCAGAACGTCGTGATCTCTCAGACAGACACCGTCAAAGATCCCGGTCAACCGGGACTTTTCAAAGGCAGTGAAGCAGCGAGTTCGGGGTTTCTGGTCGCGGCCACGCCCGCCAATCGCAATGAAGTTGTCAAGACACTCAATCTTCCGCTGGAAGCGATGCGGGAAGCCGGCAGCAGTGATGCCAAAGTTGTGGCCCGCGTCATCGCAATCAATAATGTCATCGACAAACTGCTGGCAGATTTTGTCCAGCGTGAGACTCAGAGTGCGATCGCCAGCGGAGCCAATATGATCATTTATGAGATTGACTCTCCGGGTGGAGACAAAGACCACTCACAACACGTGGCCTCGCTCATTGCGGAACTTGATCCCGCGCAAGTCACAACGGTGGCATGGGTCCGCAAGGAAGCCTCACAGGCGGGCGCGCTTGTGGCCATCAGTTGTGATCGCATCTTTCTGGCCGATGACGCAACCATCGGCAACATCGATCTGAAAGCCATGCGGCTGAATCGCGGGCATCGGCTGGCACCTGCGGGTGACGTGGCTCCGGAGGACCTGCAGAAGCTGCTGACGCTGACTGACGCAATCGCCAAACGCAAAAACCGTTCGATATCACTGATACGGGCAATGGCAGATCCCTCGCTCCCCGTGTTCGAAGTCACTCAAAAGGAATCCGGTCGAGTCACATGGATGAATGAACCGGAACTTGCTGCGCAGCCGGATGAATGGATCAAGGGTCCGGCGATCCCGGAAACACGCGGCGGACATCTGCTGGTGCTGACCGCCAAACGCGCCGAGGAACTGGGACTGACGGAAGCTCCCTGCCGCGATCTTGAACAACTGAGAACGCGGCTTGGCATCAGTGCCACGGCTGATCTGCGACCCGCCTCGAAAACATGGGTCGATAATCTTGTTGCCGTGCTCAATTCCGGACTCGCCGGATTCCTGCTGATCACGATCGGGATCATCTGTATCTATCTGGAACTGCACATGCCGTCCGGGCTGTTCGTCATCGGAGCGGTGACGAGCTTTTCGCTGTTTTTCTGGAGCCGCTTTCTGGGCGGTTCCGCGGGTGGACTTGAGCTGACCCTTTTCGTCCTGGGCATGGTGCTCCTGGGTCTTGAAATCTTTGTGATTCCCGGCTTCGGCGTATTCGGGATGTCAGGAATCCTGATGACCGTGGTTTCACTTGTCATGGCCAGCAATACATTTTCCGGCATGTCGGCGACTGAAAGCTTTGAACAGTCGATGGGCAGTCTCGGTTCACTCGCGGCAGCATTGATGGTGGTCATTGCCGTTGCTGCTGTGTTGAATCGATTTCTGCCTTCGATCCCGTTTATTAATCGCCTGATTCTGACTCCGCCTGGCTATGCGGCGAATGACAGCGAAGCACTGCAACTGAAGCCATCGCTGTTGAGCCGTCCTGCAGTCATCGGACCGATCAGCGTGGGGATGATCGGCACGACGGCGTCATCTCTGCGACCGACCGGCAAAGCGATGTTCGGCGACAAGTACGTCGATGTCGTCAGCGACGGTGCGTACATTGATCACGGCACAAAGATCGAAGTGATCCGGCTCGCCGGCAATCGCATCATCGTCCGCTCGGCGAACGAGGCACCAGAAGCGTAGCGCCTGTTTTCTGTAGGATGGACATTCATGTCCGTCGGTTGTACTGCTATTGAAAGCTCGTTTCGCGGGGCTCTTTCGCAATGCGAAAGGGAGGAGCGTCATCCAGATCTGACGTCATATGAATCGTTTCCGGAGCTGGGACGATCCCGGGATCGCGGACAATATCGGCTTCGACCAGAGTCGCATACGTCAGGCACAGCAGCAGGCCCATCGCGACGCCGTTTGGCAGTGCTTCCGGTCCGAAGAATTTCATGGCGCTGCCAGCCGACTTTGCCAGACGCACTTTCATTCCGTCCCACTGCACGCTGTACATTTCGTCCAGCACCAGATGCGACAGAAATCCGATGCCGACGCCCACCGCCATCAGGACACGCACTCGGAATTCGTCACTGTGATAAGACAGAAACGTAAGCTCTGAAGCGATCAACAATGCCGGGATACTGTGAAACATGCCGCGGTGCACAGTCAGTTTTCCCAGCAGGAATGCCCCCCCGTACTTGACGGCCGCATAGGCGATGATCGCAAACAGCAGGGCTCGATCACCATGAATGCCGACGGCCTGAGCGTTGTGCAGCAGCAGCAGGGGCGCAAACGCTGCCACGACTCCCGACAGTTCACGGATCGGTCGACCGCTTTCAGAATCCAGGTCCGGCAGCATTCCCGAAACCCATGTGAGCACAGCGACGATCGCGGCCTGCGCCAGGCTGTAACCGAACAGGAAGACCGCCGCGCAGGCGTACGCAACGCCGAGGATTCCGCTGACGGTAATGTGTTCGCGATACGCGGCCATGAGCTGTGTGTAGTCCTGTAAAATCCTGCGGCTGTCAGTCGTTCAGGGCATGATTTCGCGACCGGTCCAAAAAGTTTGCCATCACCCTGGTTATCGTTGCGCCCTGAGTCCTGTATCGTCAAGGCCGGCTTTATCAGCACAGCTTTCCACCATCATTCAGCCAGCGAGCTGGAATTTCTCACGCCCGCTCGTCCGAGACAACGGGAAACACTGGGAAATCATCTACCGCAACCAGCAGAAACTGCCGCATCAGCAGAAACGTGGCGACGTCAGGATCAAGACAATCGATACGCGTCATTGGGAGAAGTCTATTCGTCCTCAACTTTTGTCGCTGACTGTCCTTCGGACAGCGTTCAGGTGGCACACTTGAGTGGCGCGCCGTGTCGTTGAAAGTTCAATGAAAGTTCAATTCTCCTGAAGCAGAGCTTCTCACATGCTGATCCTCGATCGAGTGTCCCGGTTACTTGCGAGTATGCGCTGCGTGTTTGAAATCTCCGCACGCCGACGTGTGCGACATTCACCCGTGGTTGCCGAACTGCTTGAGAAGCGGCAGCTGCTGGCAGCATCCGGCCTGCAGGTTGTGCATCGATCCGGGCAAAGCTTTGTCACATGGCAGGAAGATCCCGGTGTGACGGGCGAAGGCTATCACGTTTATCGCTCAACGTCGCCAATCACCACTTCCAACATCGGACAGGCTCAGAAGCTCACCGCGCGATGGGGTGCCCTGGATGATCAAACCTCGCGTCACGCGCTGACCGGCGTCGGGGCACCTGCCAACTTTGTGATTCAGGATCTGGGAACGGCGCTGTCTGATGATCAGGGGCTGTTTGTCTACACCATTCCGGCGGGAGAGGCCGGAAACTGGTACTACGCCGTCACAGAAGTGATTGGTGGCAATGAAAGCCAGGCATTGACTGCCGGCTCAAATTCACTCTCCAGTCCGGTCAATGACACAGTGGCCACACCGCGACCGGTCCTCGTCTCCACGCTGAATGACGGCCACGGTCGTGTCTACACACAGTACATGGATTACAAAAACTGGAATCCAACGTTTCAGGGTTATGCCTACAACTACAGCGTGGCAACGCCGACCAATTATGATTCCAGCGTGGCATGGCCCATGCGATTGATGCCGCATGCATATGGCGAACGATATCGTCTGGAATCCTTTTCGGACTTCGACTGGCCGGTGATCGAGGTCTTCCCGGATGATGCTGGCGCGCAATCAGGTTTTGTCAACTCATGGTGGTACGGTTTTTCCGCCGACCATAACTACAAGACCGAGGGACCGATTCCGACCAGCGGCTCTATTGAAAACTTTACTGAGCAGCGATTGCTGCAGATGATCGATCAGGTGAAGGCAAACTTCAATGTGGACCCGCAGGCGATTCATATACAGGGTAACTCCATGGGAGCGTCCGGTGCCTTGTCGCTTGGAATGCGTTACGGTGACGTCTTTGCGTGGATTTTTGCCAGCGAACCGATGTCAAACTATGGCACCAATCCTCTCTTCCAGGGAGGATTTGAAGAAGTGTGGGGAACGCAGGCGGCCAATCTGCCGATTGTCAATAAGGGGCCGTACGCATCACGACTGACAAAATATAATGGCACTGGTGTTTATGGCTGGATGAATCATCAGCAAATGCTCATCGTCATGCGCAGTGAGCCAATGGCGATGTTGATGGTAGGACACGGGAAAGTCGATGATGTGATCGACTGGCAGACGCAGGGACGACCGATTGTTGCCGCATTGAACAACGCTCACGTCGCGTTTACGGCTGAGAATCGCGGCAACTGGGACCACAACTGGATGGGCTTCGACTACATGAATGAAGCCATGTTCGGAGTCCCGAATGTTGAACGAACGGACTGGATTTTTCGCAAAGACAGCAGTCTGATCGCGTTCTCTGACGCATCAGGCTCCGGCCCGCTGGTTTCCGGCGCAACCGGAACAGACTACTATAACCTCGAACTCGACTGGTCTGTTCCGTGGAATAACTTTGGTGCCGCGATTGTCGATGCCGCCAGTCATTTTGAAGTCACTCTGCGTTCGCGTGCCGGGGCTCAGACAGCCAGCGTAACGCCCCAGAGAACCTCCGCGTTCAAGGTGGCTCCCGGAACAACGGTGACCTGGCAGAACACCAAAGTCTCCACAGCTCAGGTGCTTCAGTCCGGCACCGTGACCGCCGATTCCGCAGGATTGGTCACGATTCAAGGCGTACAGATCCTCACCGGTACAGGCAATCGTCTGGTCCTGAATGCCGTCTATACTCCACCCATCGTGCAGGCTCCGATTGGAACGACACAACTTCAGGCTCCGACGATTACATGGTCGGGAAGTCATGGCGCAGCCAGTTACGACGTGTGGATTTCCAATCTGAGTACCGGGCAGAATCCGGTGATTCTGACGAATGTCAGCGCGGCAAGTTATACGGATCCGAATCCCATGGGAATCGGACGGTATCGTGTCTGGGTCCGCGGAAAGTCAGCTGCCAACGTGCTGACGGCCTGGTCAAGTCCAAAAGACTTTCAGATTAGCACGTCCGTCGTAATCGATAATCTGGCATCGACGTTTTTCGACGGAGCAGTGATCTCCTGGACCGCGTTGCCAGGTGCTGCAAAATATGATCTGTGGGTCAATAACCTGACAACAGGCCAGTCGCAGGTTGTTCGAGAGACAGCACTGACGACAACTTCGTATTCATTTCCCGCCAATCAACGGCTCGGAAAATACGCCTTCTGGGTGCGAGGAATCGACGCAGGAAATACGGCTGCAGAATGGTCGCTTGCGAAGCAGTTTACAGCAGCGCCGCGAACGATCACCACTTCGCCGTCAACGCCGGGCTTCAATAATCTGCCTGTCTTTCAATGGCAGGCACTGGCTGGAGCGACAAAGTTTGAAATCTACGTTCAAAATCGCACGACGAATGCCGTGGTTCTGACTCAAACGAATATCACGGCGACCAGTTTTACCCCATCATCGGCATTTCCGACCGGCGACTACCGTTGGTGGGCGCGAGGTTCGAGCAACTCAGGCATCGTCGGTGGCTGGAGTTCGCAACTGGACTTTAACGTCGGTGGCAAGCCGATTTTGCTTACACCGACCGGTACGACATCAAATCGTAAGCCAACGATTTCGTGGACTCCGGTGCAGGGAGCGGATCACTTTGAACTCTGGGTCTCAAAACGAGACGGAACGGGCGTCGTCATCAATCTCACAAACATCACGGCAACC
>JANOUN010001240.1:0-2495 GCA_031416875.1 Planctomycetota bacterium
GGCGTGAGTGGATTCGACCGCACCCGGGAAATTGAGCAGTTCGGAAGAAGTGACTGTCAGTTGATCAAGCGGCTCCAGGCACTCTCCGTGCAAACTCAGATCTGCCGGCTTGATCGAGACCACGTTTGGCTCCAGCCGTCGCGAGGAAGACATCAATCGGAGCAGATTCGATGTTGCATCCATATGTTCGATCGCTTCATCCGCGTCGGACATAAATCCTGTCAGGCCGAGCATCGGATTTGACGCCACCAGCCCGGCATAGGTCGGTATGAATTCGTCCTGCTCATTTCTATGAATCAGACCGTCCTCAGCCCCGTGCGGAAAAATCAGATATGCAAAGTCATTGATCGGTGTATCCGTACTGCCGACCCGAACAGGCCAGGCTGTTTCGAAAGCCGCTCCGGCAGGGACGGCAAGTTTCTTCGCATATTGAAGTCCTCCGCTTGCGGGCGGCGTGACGACAATCAACGCCGTTTGCGTTTCGGTGCTTTCATTGAACACCACTGCTTTTGTCATCCCCCAGCGATTCGCAACGTAACGCCCGATTCCGCCAGCACTCATTCTCACTTTCAGCTCTGGTTGAGCTGCGGTGGCTGGTTCATCGCCGCAGACGTCCTGCAACGAAATCAGGAGAAAAGCAGGCAGGACGATGAGCCACAGGCCGATCCGGGGTTCTGTGAAACTTGAACTCACAGAAACAGGTCGGCAAGAATGCAAAAGCATGGATTCGCTCAGTCGCTACGTTGGTCAATTCGGAAGGCCGGCTAATTACCGACGCAGGATTGCAACCACTCTTGTGAACTTTCACAACTCCAACGGGTCCTGGATCCCGAAAAACGTCAGTAATCGTGAAAATCAGCCTGGCCAAATGCCAGACTGTCAGACCAGCAGTTCCTGAATGACATTTGCTTCTTCGACGCCGGTGAGCTTCGAATCCAGCCCCTGAAATTTGTACGTGAACCGAGCGTGATCGATGCCCATCTGATGCAGAAGCGTGGCGTGAACGTCATGGACAGACACGCGATTCTCGACAGCATGGTAACCCAGTTCGTCTGTGGCACCGTAGCTGAAGCCGGGCTTGAATCCGCCGCCGGCAAACCACATCGTAAAGCCTGCCAGATGATGGTCTCGCCCGTTTCCCTGAGCCATCGGCGTGCGGCCAAATTCCGAACCGAACACGATGATGGTGTCCTTCAGCATGTCGCGTTGCTTTAAATCCGTGATGAGTGCAGCGACCCCCTGATCGACTTCTTTGGCCGTACCGGCAGAATGCTCTTTGACGGAACCGTGATGGTCCCAGTCCCGATGATACAATTGAATAAATCGCGTACCACGCTCGGCCAGGCGACGTGCCAGCAGACAGTTGGAGGCGAACGAACCATCGCCGCCCTTTGTCCCGTACAAGTCAAAGATGTGATCCGGCTCGTGGCTCACATCCATGAGATCAGGTACGCTCGACTGCATTCGAAACGCCAGTTCATACTGACTGATGCGCGTCGCGATCTCCGGATCGCGGTAGCGATTGTCGGCGATGCCATTCAGCTTCTGGACTGCATCGACGACGTCTCGCTGTTGTTGCTGTGTCACGCCTTTTGGATTGCCGACATACAGCACCGGATCGCCCGTGCCGCGAAACTCCACGCCTTGAAACTGGCCGGGCAGAAAACCGGAATGCCACTGCCGCGCCGCGATCGGCTGTTTCTGGCCGAACTGTCCGGTGGAGACCATGACGACGAAACCCGGCAGACTTTCGGATTCTGCCCCAAGGCCATACAACAGCCACGAACCCATCGCCGGGCGTCCTGCGATCATCGTGCCAGTGTTCATGAATGTGTGAGCTGGATCGTGATTGATTGCATCCGTATGCAGTGATCGGACGATGCAGATATCGTCGGCACATTTTTCTCCCAGCATCGGCCAGATTTCCGCAATGGACTGCCCCGATTGCCCCCATTGTTTAAACGGATGCTGAGGCGCGAAGCAGTTGAGCTTCTGCCCCTGAAGCTGGGCGATTTGCTGCCCCTTCGTCACGGATTCCGGCATTTCCTTGCCGTTCAGTTCCGCCAACTTCGGTTTGTTGTCGAAGGTGTCGATGTGCGTCATTCCGCCAGCCATGTACAGCCAGATAATCCGTTTGGCACGCGGTGCAAAATGCGGCGGATTGAGAACACCGTTCCAATGCGGCCCTGTCACATCCGGCGCCGCTTGATTTTGCCCGGCCAGCAGTGACGTCAGGGCCATCGAACCCAGACCGACGCCCGAGTTTCGTAAGAATGTCCGCCGAGCGACATGAGCAGGAAGTGAAATCATAGGGACGACTTTCATGCAGAAAACACTTGCAGGATGCCCGCGTAAGTTAATAACGCGGCGACGCAATTGCGACTCAAACCACAAATCATCCCAAGGTCGGCCAATTATTGACGATGCGCAACTTGCTAGGGTGTGACAAGCAACGCGCAGGCACACCGAATCACAGACATGGTGTGCCTGCGCTG